>JADLHS010000158.1 GCA_020848635.1 Limisphaerales bacterium | reverse complement strand
TCCAGTTCGCTAAGTCGGGGCTGGTGAGAATTGCGTATCGCTGCGCGGCCAGCCCCTCGAGCCGGAAATTAAAGTTTCCCCCCGCCGCGCCCAGTGCGCGCAGGGCGGGCGGCGCTCCACCCGGCACGACAAACAGAGTGATGCTCTGCGCGGGCAACACGGTGCTGAACGCAGCGCCGGTAAACGCAATGTCACTCAGGTGCGTAATCGTGTTGGCGGCGGTCAACTGCCAGACTTGGGCCAGGCCGGCGGGCAGGAAGTTGGTGAGCGTGACGGTCACCGGCGTATTGCTGCCGAGCGGTTTGTTGATGGCCATGAGGGTCAGCGCGCCATCAGCGGAGCGTTGGGCGGCAAAGCTGGCAAGGTGGTCCGGGTTCGGGCCGCCCGCGAAAACGCTGAGGTCGCCGAACGTGGATTGGTTGCCGTCGTAGTTGCGATACATTTTCATCGCCTTGAACGTGGGGGTGCTGGACGCGGGGGTGGTCCAACGGGTCGCCAGATCCAGGCCTTCCCGCCCGAAAATCCCGAGAAGGTCGGCCTGCGCGGTCGCGCCGTTGATGTGGTCTTCGGCGCCCCAGTTGTATTCCGTGATGCCGATCTGGGTGCCGGGATAGGACGTCGCAACCCAATCGCGCATCCGGGGAATGAGTTTGATAACGCTGCTGATCCACGACTGGTCCACGTAATTCGGATCCCAGAGGGCGCGCGTGGAGCGGTTGCGCGCGACCTGGGTGTTGGTGGAAACATCGCTGGTGAATTCATTTGCCCCCTGCGGATAGATGTGGAGCGTAAAGACGTCAAGCAGGCGGCGGCCGTTGGTGAGTTCATATTGCCGGGCCTGGTCCAGCAACCAAGGGGCGTAATCCAAGCCGCCATTGGCGGCGCGATCGGGGAAGCTGGCCGGATTCCAATTGCCATGGTCGTCCGCCCATTGCCAGTCGTAACCGCTGTAGAGATAACCGGGCCAGCCCCATTCCTCCGGCGCGAGCAGGAGGGCGTGCGGGTCCACGGCCTTCACCTTCGCACCGTAGTCGAACAGCTTGTCGCGAATTTCCTGCATCGGCGCACCACCGGGATGCACGTCACGATGCGTCGAGTGCCAAAGCGCGTATTCGTTGTCCATGCAGTAATAGCGCACGCCGCCGTTGGTCGCGAGCCCCCAAGTGTTGGTCAGGTGCCGCACCCAAGCCTGTTGAAAAGCCGAGTTGGTCAGGTAATTCGCGTCGTTCGGATCGTTCCAGGTAATCGGCGCCGGGTTGGTTGCACTGAGCCCGTTTCCCGAATCCGGGTTCCATTGCCAGTCGTTGCCGGTCTGCGGTCCGTACTTGGCGATGGAGTAACTCCAGAGCTTGCTGCGACTCGGACCCAGCTTGGGCATCCAGCCAAGCATGGGAAGGGTGAGCACCGGAGCCGCCCCGCCAGCCTTGGAGGAAGTAATGAAACTGTCGGCCTCAGCGCCGGGGGTGGAACTGGAGAAGCCAATGCTCTGGAAATACCAGTCGTTGGCTTTGTTGTCGGCGTTCAACTGCCAGTTATAACGGGTCGTGGAGTTGCCGCCCCAGCGGTTGAGCGGAGCATTCAGTTCGCTGAGCTGGTTCGCCGATGCAAACGCGACGCCATAAATGAGTGGGTTAATGGGACGGGGATTGAGGGCGGCGTTGACGGTGATTACGACCGGCCCGCTGGTACCGGGAACGGAATTGCTGCTGACGAGGGCGAGGTCGTCCACGAAGAAAGTGGGAAGAACTGTACCGGTAACATCCTGAATTGAAAACCGGGTGAAATTCAACTTATTGTCGGCGCCCAACGAGGCGAGCGATAAAGTGACTTGACGCCAAGTGTTGGCAATCAAAGTCGGCAGGTTGAGCGAAGGTTGCGCGGTAGTGCCCAATTCCGCATAAATCTTAAGCTGCTGTCCGCCCGCCGTTCCACCATGCACCCAGAAGGTCAGGTCGGAGTAAGCACTGGTGTCAATGTCGTCGTGGTGAAGGGACAACGCGCCCCATGCGGAAAGGTTGACACTGATGGCCTTTGCGCCGGAATGGATCTGGCTGCTGCCGTTGAAATCTCGCGCGGCACTCCAACTCCAATCCTCCCAGCTGTTTTGGAGCGAGTCGGTGTAAACGGCTTGGTCGGATTGAGCGGCCAACCGGACCGCAGTGACCGCCAGAAATAGACCGGCGCATCGCCAACCTAGAGGAATTCTACTCCGCGTGAAGGGCTTCAACATCGTCCAAGTCTTCCATATGCAACCCGGTCGCGCCATCATGGGTTTTGACGACAACCCCGTGCGGATGGGGTCATGCAATTTCGCCATCGGCCGAGAACCTTGGGGCCGATTGGCAAGGCGGACAGGCATCAACCATTCCTCCGAAGTTACGCCCGACCTTGAGTTCGCTTAACGTTGGTCGGCCCGGTCCCGCCAATTCCGCTGCACCGGTGGAAGTCCGTAATGGAAGCCCTGCTCGTCCTCGTAGCCCAGCGGCGCGATTGCGTTCAGCACGGCTTCCCAAATAACGGCGGCGGACGCAAGCAGACTCAGTCGGTCGCGGGGTGGCAGGTTGAGGTTACTATCGGACGATGCAAAGGCTTTGGGCAGGACGCCCGGATCAAGTATGCGACTGACGATACTCATGCCTTAATTCTGCCCGCCTTTACAAGTCGCGCTCGCCCTATTTTGTCAACCTCTCCGCCGGACTTGTGCAGCTTCACGACCGGTTCACCGGCAACGTCCACACCGCCGACAGAAGATGGACTTCGGTTCACCACGTTTTGACTTGCCCCGACGTGGGGCTTTGTGGGATTGCTGAGCCGGCATTCGCGACGCCGCTAATAATGATCGCCATCACACCCAAAGTTCCCCTCGGATGAACCACCCCAGGGTACACGCCGACGGGTTGAATCTCCGAACCGCCAGCAGACCGTGGCATCCTCCAGCAACGACTGAGATAGCCTTCGCCCTACCCTTTCCCGGAATGGGCGAAGTGAGACCAAACCATGGTCACACCCCGGTCTGAATCATTTCCCGCAGTCAACGACAGCGGGATCAGTCCGCCAAGGCCGCCCGAAGCCCCACCGCGGCGCGCAGCCGGACTTCCTCGGGGCTGGCGCAACGGTAAACGGCTTTGAGACATACCGGGCAAACCCGGATATCCGTTTCGCCCGCCGGAGGAAGTTTCTCCCAGTCGCCGGGACATTCACCACTTTCAATTTGCTCACAACCAAGAATGCGCGTCATGGAATGCAAATTGGCGCGAAATCGGGAAACGTCAAGCCGTCGCCGACGCGCCGACGCTGGCGCAGGGCGGTGCGCAACGGGCCGCCAAACCGCGACGCGACTGCACGGGAATCTCGGCGCCACTTTGGACATTGCCGAGTTGTATGCTATTTTTTCTCGGCTGACGTAGACGTAAGTGTTGGTTGACGGTGTCAATGAAAGGAAAGTCAATGATACGGCAATTAGTAGATACACCCACGCCAGCCATTTCTGCTTCCTCCGCGACGAGATTGGAATTCATAACGACGCATCCGGCTTCACTCTAATTCAGCGAAGGATCACTTCGGCTCGATGACCGCCTCTTTCAGAGTTTGCTTGCCGCTGCGCAGTGGTTTCTGCGCGCCGGAAGGCAGAATCGCCAGCGCTTGGACGCCCCTGGGGATTTCGGCTTCGAGCCGAAACGTCCTGCCATCAGTGCGCCAGCGGCTCACCACGCGGCCATGGGGCGTTTGCAGGGTTGCCTCCGCGTTCGCTAGGCTGCCGGGGTTCGGCGCAATGAGAATCTTCTGCCAGCCGATACTGCCGGGTGGTTGCCGAATGCCGGCGACGTAGCCGTAATACCATTCCATCACGTGACCCAACATGCAGTGGTTGAGTGATTGCGAGCCGTCCATCATGGCATCCCAGGTCTCGGGCATTGAGGTCAGGCCTTTCTTGAGGATGCCGCCGTAGCTCCCGGTGCCCTCGCGCGAATAGACGCGATGCAGGATGTCCGATCGCCCGGCTTGGGCGAGCGCGCGGATGAAATAGACATGGCCAACGTCGCCCGGCGTCTGCTGCCAGCCGCGCTGTTCCAGGTCGGCAATGAGTTCATCCACCAGCAAGCCACGGTCGGCGGGCGGCACCAGTTCGGCGCACAGGGCCATGGCGTTGGCACATTGCGGACTGCCGCTGTGGCGGAGTTTGCGCGTTACCGGATCCTGGAAGTGGCGGCGGAAATCAGCGGCGATGCGGTCGTGCAATTCGCGATACTTCTTCGCATCGTCCGGGCGACCCAACGCTTCGGCTGCGCGTGAAACGGTCAGGGCGCAAAGCCCCCAAGTGGCGGTGGCGGACAGGGTCGTGGGCGTGTAACGCGACGGTCCGGGCGGCCGACCATGCCCGTAATCATACCAGTCGCCCAAGCCGCCCGGCGCAAGGCCGTTTGTGGCCTCGGTCTGGATGTAGTCCGTGAAGCGACACATCATGTCGAAGTTATCGCGAAGAATTTGCGGGTCGCCGTACCACTCGTAATGCAGCCACGGCAACATGGCCGCCGCCGCGCCCCATTCGACCGTCCAGTTGAAGGCACCGGGAAACTTCCCCGCCGGATAGCTCGGAGCCACCGTCAGCACCCGTCCACTCGGCTCCTGCGCATCGCGAATGTCACGGGCTATCTTCGCCAGCCAGGCCCGACAGTCATAGCGATACTGAAAACTGGGCGCGAGCAGGTAGGAACACTCCAACCAACCAAGCTTTTCGCGGTGCGGACAGTCCGTCATCACCCAACTCATGTTCGCCCGCATGGCGGCGTCAATGATCCGGTGCGTGCCCTTGAAGAGTTCGCTCGAACAATGGAACGCACCGGCTTCCGGCAAGCCGGCGCGAACGTCCACCAGTTCCATGCGGCGGAGGACGGGGAGGCCTTGTGGGTTGGCGTGACCCGCTGGCACCGCCCCCGTCACCTCGACAAACTGCATGCCAAGGTAAAATGAAACCCACTGATGCGTCAGCGGCTTTCCGTCCGTAACGACTTCGCAGCCGACGATGTAACCGCCAAACAACCGGTCCTGGTCGTTCTTGTGCTCGCCACAGCGGAAACGCACACGGTCGCCTGACTTGCCGCCTTCCAGTTCCACGCGCAATTGCGCCGCCATGTTTTGCGGAAAACAGTAAAGGAAAACATCCGGCGCCGGCGCTTTCACCGCGACCGGCTTTTGATGGTCGAACTCGGAAATGTTCGGCCAGAACTGTGGCTCCAGCTTGCCGCTCGGCGCGACCACCTCGCGCGCCGGTTGCCAGGAATGATCGTCAAACCCGGCGCGGTCCCAGCCAGGCAACTCACGGCGCGCATCAAAATCTTCACCGGCAAAGATGTGCGAGAAGGTGACCGGCCCCTCCGCCGTGCGCCAGGAAGCGTCAGTCCCAAAGTGGGAAACCGAATCATCCTTTTGCATTACGGTGATTTCCGCGCACAACAAGTACGGTTCGGCGACGGTGCGTTGCGGTCCGCCCTTGTTGTAGCGGCCGGCGGGTGGATTGGGATTGTGCCAGAAGGAATTGAACAGCATCACGCCCACGCAATTCGTGCCGGACCCGAGCAAGGGCGCGAGGTCGAAGTCGCGGTAATAAAGGGTTCGTTCGTATTGCGACCAGGGCTGGTTGATCCCGGTGGCCGCCAGCCGCCGGCCATTGACGCGGACGTCGTAATCGCCCAGCCCGACGATCCGCAGGACGGCGCTTCGGGGTTTGCGGTCGAGGACGAATTCCTTGCGGAAGAGCGGGCCGGCGGCATTGGTTGCCCGGTCGGCGGGTGGCGCGATCCAATGCGCTTGCTCAAACTCAGCCGCACAGGCGACGACCACGAACGCAAGGAAGGTGACGAGGCCGGGAAGTAGTGGGCGGACGGAACTACGGGCTTTCTGCATGCGCCACAGGCTAATTCTTACCGATGGCGCGTCAAGGGATTGTGATGCTGGTGCGCGGATCGCTTTCCCCCATTGGCCCGGCCTGTCCGCGGCACTGGGTGTGCTGATTTGGAATCAACATTGAAATGACGACCAGCGATCAAATCGAACCGTTCGGCCACCCATTTGGCTTCACTTGGAGGAAAGCGTGTCTGGTGGCGGCCTTGGGCCTGGTTCTCGGCGTCGTTCTCGCGTTCGCCATCCCCATCCAGGTTTCCTGAGTCAAAACTGAACTTGGACACTCCGGTTCGTCGTGTGCCAATTCCTTGGCACCAACCGCCCACGGCGACGCAAACTCGGCGGATGGAAACTGTCTGCGGACCATTACCCCCGATTGCTTGCAACTTTCAGCCCGAAGGAAGCCTGACTGCAACAGCCGGGCCCGGTTTGGATTAACCGCAAACCACGGACTCGGCTAGCTCAACGCCCCTACCGCCGAAGGCTGGCTTGCCCGCCAGGCGCCGAAGCGCGTAGAGTTATCAAGTGAATTGGAACGAACCCATGCGATTCTGGAGCGGGGCAACGAAACGGTGGCTTGCCCGCCTGCCCTTGATTGCAGCCGGTATCCTATTGGTGATGGGTTGCCGGCAATTCGCAGCCAAACCCGGCGATGTGCAGTCTCAGTCGCTCGGTGCCCCAGTCGGTGACAAGGCAACCAACGTTGGCCAAACCGCCTCGATCTTGCTGCCCGGCGATGTGGCGCTGGAAGTTGTATGGATTCCAGCAGGATCTTTCCTGATGGGCCAGCGGGCGGACGAGCAGGATGCTTATCCCAACAAGGAAACGCCACAGCATCGGGTGACCCTGACGCATGGCTTCTGGATGGGCAAGCATGAGGTGACCAAGCAACAATGGCGGGCGCTGATGGGGACCACGCCCTGGTCCGGCCGGCCCTATGTGGATGAAGATGACCACAGCCCGGCGATGTACATTTCCTGGGATGATGCGCAGTCCTTTTTGGCCAGGCTGGGCGCATTCGCCGGGAAACCGTTTCGTCTGCCCACTGAGGCCGAGTGGGAGTATGCGTGCCGCGCTGGGACAACCACGCGTTTCTATTGGGGCGATGACCCGGCCTACGAAAAAATCAATCTCGCAGCGTGGTGGCGTGGAAACGCACTCATCACCGAACAAAAACACGCCCGCCCAGTCGGATTGAAGCCGGCGAATCCCTGGCAGCTATACGACATGAGCGGCAATGTCTCCGAATGGTGTCAGGACGGGCACTGGTTTTATCCCGCAGAACCAACGTGTGACCCGATCGGCCCCGATTCCGCCCCGCACCGCGTGGTCCGCGGCGGGAGCTGGCTCACCACCGGTGGTCATTGCCGGTCGGCACGCCGCAATCACGAACCGCCTTCGGCCAAGCACAGCGACCTCGGACTTCGCATCGCCATCGGCCCCAGCTCCAAGCCAGAGGCTGGCGCGCCAACGTTGACTGATGTGTTCCTCGCCGGCGCCGAAGGCGTCAATACCTATCGCATTCCGTCCCTCTTGCTGGCACCCGATGGCTCGCTGCTGGCTTTCTGCGAGGCGCGCAAGGAATCGCAGGCCGATGCAAGCCCAACGGACCTCGTGCTGCGGCGGAGTCTCGACGGCGGGCGGACCTGGCTGCCGACGCAGGTTCTCGTGCGCGGCGAAGGGAAAGAGGCACTTATGAATCCTTGCCCCGTGGTGGATCATACGAATCGCGCCATCATTCTGCTCTGCGACAAAGCCAACGCCGTGCGCCAGGACCATCACCAGCATTTCCAACTCATCAGCCAGGACAATGGCCAAACGTGGTCCGCCCCCATCGCCATCGTGGATCGTATCGCCAATTACGATGCCCGCTTCAATGCCGGGCCCGGCGTGGGCCTTCAACTGCGAAGTGGCCGGCTGATAATTCCCGGCTACACCGGGGAGGTGAACGAGGAGACGGATGAGGAATGGTATTCCCGCGTGCTTTATAGCGATGATTACGGAGCGAGTTGGACCCTGGGCCCGCAGGTGCCCGAGTTGTCCGATGAATGTCAGGCCGTGGAGTTGAGCGACGGCACGCTGATGCTCAACGTGCGGGGCAACATGGGCATGAGTTGCCGGGGGGTGGCCACTAGCGCCAACGGCGGCCAGGCGTGGTCCAGCTTTCGATGGGATCGGGAGTTAAATGAGTGCCCGTGCCAAGCCAGCGTGCTCCACTACCGCCTCGGCGAAGGCGGGACCAAGAACCGGCTGCTGTTCGCCAATCCGGACAACGCCGGAGAGAAATTTGGCGTCGTTGACCGCACCCGGATGACGGTCCGGCTGAGTTACGATGAGGGGAAAACCTGGCCCATAAAAAGACTCATACACGCCGGACCTTCTTCCTATTCGAGCGTGGTGCGACTACCAGACGGCGACATCGGCCTGCTTTTTGAAGGCGGCGAAAAGCACCGGCGCGAGTGGATCCGTTTCACCCGCTTCTCGCTTGCGTGGCTCACGCAAGGCGCGGAGCCTCGCTGAACGGCGGCGGAACGTTTAGCGCCTTTTCATGAGCCAGGCTTCGGAGACGATAGTCCCCCAGCCGCCGGTATTTCGCCAGACTTCACGTTCGAGCCGCACTCCATGCGCCACGTCAGGTGCGCGTTCGAATCGAATCTCCAACTCGCCGTTGTGGATCGCTTCACGCGGAATGTCGAAGGTGAACAAATCGCTCATGCGTTCCGGCACCTCCAGGTCGCGCGCCAGCACCACATCACCCGCATAGATGGTCTCGGTGTGCTGATTCATGCGGCTGCGATAGCGGTCCGGATACCACGGTCGAACCAAGGTGAGACGAAGTCGGTAGGCTGATTCCGGGTCCAGACCACGATAGTGCAACCTCACCCCTTGGTCTTCGTCCTGCGTGTAATGCATCGTGCGTTGGCTGGGGCGATTTCCTTCCGAGCGCATGCCCGGGACCAGCGGTTGACCAAAATCATACGGGTATCCGCGCACGACGTTGGGGCAGCGATCCAATGTGCCGCAGTCGTCGTAGAACCCGCCTTCGCCCGGATCTGCGTAGTGCGTGATCAGGCGCAGCCGTTCCGCCCGTTCCGCGCCCTGCGTCGCGCGGGCCCGCTGCAACTGGCGCTCCAGCCAGCCCAAGCCAATGAAATCATGCTCCAGGTTGAAGAGGCCTTCGCTGCGGACGCCGAACTGACGGTTGCTCTCCTCGCCCAAGCGCATCGCTTCGCGGCGAAGTTTCACCATTTCGGACGTCTCGACTGGTCCTCCCAACCAAGCCAAGGCCTGATCAATGACGGCATCGGAACTGGAACCCGCCATCGCCCGCTCGATTTTCGTCTGCAATCGGGTCTGTTGCCGCACCCGGAGCTGGACGTATTTGTCGAGGGCCGCCTTCTGCATGTATTCGCGCCAGAGCCAGTTTTGCTTCATCCATTGCGAAGGCATTTTGGCCCCGGCCTGACGGACCAACCGATAATAGCGGTCAATTCCGACTTTCTCAGGAATCGGCCGGCCCGGTTGCTCGACGAGGTTGTCCTCCAACTGAAAAATGGCTTCCGCCATCAACGTCGCCGCCTCCCGCCCAAACCAGGTGCGGGTGTACTCCGCAACCAAGTCCTCCACGCTCCGCTGCGGCGACCAGAGCATTCGCTGCCACATCCATTGGTTGAAATGATCGTGCGTCCCGCTCGAATGCGTCACATCGCCGATGCCGTAGCGCATGACTTGATTGAAATACCAATGAAAATACCGCGGCCAGGCGAAGAACGTCAGGCGATCATACACCATCGTCAACGCGGAGTCCGGCTGGCGTTCGTAGAGGAAATGATTCCAGCGCGGCGGTTGGTCGCCGTTCCGGTCCGCCCGCGGATAGGCTTGGATGAAACCGTTCTGCGAATAACGCCAATGCGTCAATTCATTGAAAAAAACGAGGTCCTGATCCGGCGGCAGTTGGTGGAGGATTTCTTCCGGATAACGAGCCGGAGGTCCAAACCCCGGATAGCGAAACAGATCCATCCGATGCGTCTGCCGATGGCCAGGCTGCCAGCTCATCGCATCCGAGCCGGGGCCATAACAAAACGCTCGCAACCATGTTCGTGGCTGCGCTTGCAGATAGGCGAAGATCGCCTGGTCATCGTCGTTGTCGAACTTCTGATTGGTAACGAATACCTCCGTGTGCGGATGATATTGGTGAATGATCCGCGTCAGGTCCTCGCAAAGGCGGATGAACGTGCCGCCGTACGGTTTGCACCGGTCACACTCGCATCCGCCGCCATCACCGCCGGCGAACCGGACATAATCAACCGGGGCGCTGTCGCGAAACCGCGCGGCGCATCGTTTGAGCAGTGCTTCGCGCGCCGCGGGCACGGACGGACAAAGGTAGCCCGACCGGCCGATGGACTCGGCCGCCTGCCACTCGGGCGGACCATCGCCCGTATTCGGGCCATAGTGAACCAACGATTTCAGGCCGAACGATTTCAAGAGCCGGTACATCGGGTCATCTTCCCGAACGCCTTCCCCGACCTCCACGGTATTCAGGCCAGCCAGCGCAAAATCCAAGACCGCATGGCGACGATCCGGCTCCGTCCAGGGCCGAACCTTCGCGCGGTCAAGCGCCACGGAACTCTGGCCCAACTGCGTCCCCCGCACCGCAAATGCCGGCGCGCTTCGCACAGTAAGCGTTGCGGGCAACTCAAGCATCGAACCCCGAACGACCATCTGACGCAGGATTTCTCCGGCGCCATACAGAACCCCACGCGGATCCGACCCGGCCACAATGACCAGATAACCACCGGCGCGCGGGACGGTTTTTACGAGGAATCCCTCCGGCCCGGGTGAAAGAGCCGTCAGCGGCGCGATCCGATGCGCTTCGAATTGCGCCCGGATCTGGGTGTGGTTTTCTGGAAGCCCCAGCAATATGACGAGTTCCGTCGTCGGTGAAAGTCTGACCTCCCCCTCGTTGGCAATGCGCGTTGGCACGTCACCCAATTCGGCAATTCGCTCGACGAGCAGCGCGGCGACGTTACGCTCGATGACACCGGCAGCCTCGCCGTTCTGAATGACGACGCTCTTAAAAGCCGCGCCATACAAAGGCGACAGGAGACTCGAGAGCATCAGCAGACAAGCAATCCTTCCTCGCACTGCGAGGGTCGCTGTAGGCCTGCTGGTCCCCGGATGATACGGGCGCGTTTTACGAGTTTGGAGACGTACCTGATCAAAGTCGGTTGCGTCCGGTGCGACGGGCATTCCCTCTGCGGGGTCCTGTTCACCAAGCGCCTTGGGGGATGCTTCGGCCGTGAGATGCCGCGTCGGAAGGCGACTGATCAACCAGCGCGGCTTGACGACCGGAAGGCGGGTTCGAATTAGAGCCAAGCAAACCAAGCGAGCTTCTGGCGGCCAAATTCGCGGCCCCTTAATCGCGCCTGAATTCATTTGCCGGCAGGTTAACCGCACCGCAAATTAAACGCCATAGCGGACCGGAAACCGCACGGCCATCGCCCCAAACTGCGACCGGGCATTCAGCCAACTTGCCCTCGGTGGTCCAAAAAACGCCATGGACATCAGCGACCGGCTGGCTAAACTCGTCCGATACTGATATGAAAAGCAACGGAAACACCACCATTTTGAACTGGGCGCTCGCCATTGCCGTGGTTGGCGTGGGCGTCGGGGCCATGCAATACTATTTCAAGACGCGCGAGGCCCGGTCGCTCCAGTCCCAAATGCTGAACTACCAGAACAAGCAGGCCTTCCTGAACAACTTGATCGCGGACACCATGCAGTACAGCAAGAGCAACCCCTCCATTGATCCCATCCTGGAAGCGATCGGAGCGAAGCCGGGCAAAAATGCGCCCGCGGCCAGCAAACCTGCCGGAAAATAATTTTATGAGTGATTTGAACCCCATCACGCCGACCAATTCCGAGTTGATCGAACTCAAGGAGCAATGCGCCCAACTGCAGGCCCAGACCCAGAACCTGCGCATCGCCCAATTGATTGTGGCCTTGGCGGTCGCCGGATTTTTCTGGGTGGAAGCCCGGCGCAACGGTCAGGCCTTGGACACCATGCGACCCCAGGCGGCCCAGGTTGCGGAAGTGACCAAGAAGCAATCGCCCGCCATCAACGATTTTGTGAACCGGCTGGCCGAGTTTGGCCGCACCCATCCCGACTTCGTGCCGGTGCTGACCAAATACGGCATCCCCACGGCCACAACGTCGGCATTACCAGTCGTTGCGCCCGCCGCCCCAAAGAAATAATCCCCTCAGGCTTTGACCAGCGACGGGTCTTCCAACCGGGCCCCGCAAGCAAAGCAGAAGTTGGATTGGGGCGGACACATGACTTCGCAAGACGGACATTCCAAGTGTGCCTTCTTGTGGCGGCGATGGATGATCAAATTGCGGATGTAGGGAATCCAGTTGAAGGCGTACGCGGCGATGAACACGGAGTCGTGCTGATAGAACAGCGCGTAGCTCAGCAAGAGCAGGGTGCCCACCAGACTCAACCACCAAAACGCCGAGGGCACCACCACGCGCTTGCGCTTTTCCGTGGCAATCCATTGCACGATGAAGCGCGAGAAGAACACCACGTTGCCGGTCCAGCCGATCACTTTCCAGAAGTGCCACTCGATCCAGAAGAATCGGCCGTCGCCAAAGCCAGCCTGCCAGTTGATATGCGTCAGCCAGTCCATAAGGCCGCGAGGTTAGACCGCCGCGCCGTGGGACTGAAAGCGCAAAACTTCCCCGCCGCCAATTCGCGAATTGCTTCGCGCGGCGATTCGGCTATAAACCCGCCGCCACATGAAACAATTGCTGCAACCGCTGATTGACTGGTATCTACGTTCGCTCGAAACAGGCGGCTATCTGCTCGTCGCCTTGCTCATGGCCATCGAGAGTTCCATCGTGCCCCTGCCCAGCGAGGTCGTCATCCCGCCGGCGGCACACCTGGCCTGGACCGGTGACGGGCTGAGATTTCTCGACTTTCACTTCACCGGCTGGTCCGCCCAAATCGGCCTCGTGGTCGCCGGCGCGGTCGGCTCCTGGCTTGGCGCCACCGCAATGTACTGGGCGTCCCGATGGGCGGGACGCCCGCTCGTGATGCGCTACGGGAAATACGTTTTCATCTCGCCCGACAAGATCGAAGGAGCCGAGCGCTGGGCCGCCCATTACGGGGCGTTCGGGATTTTTGCGTCACGCCTGCTGCCGGTCGTGCGCCATCTCATCGGCATTCCCGCCGGCATCGTGCGGATGAATTTCTGGAAATACTCGATTTACACGCTGCTCGGATCGGCGCTCTGGTGCGCGGTGCTTTGCTGGCTCGGGGTAAAGGTGGGCGGCGACATCAGCAAGGGGGAAATGCACAAGGTCACGTTTTGGCTGCTCGGGTTTCTCGCCGCCGTTGGTGTGATGTACTATTTCTTCGTCCACCGGCACATGAAGGCGGCAAAGAAATGAGCCGAGTTTCTACGCGGGAATAACGCGCGACGGCAGGGCTTTAACAAAGGCTGTTGCCCGCAAATAAATCGGCTCCAGCTTTTCACCCGCCACAAAATCGTTCCGCGTCACCGCGCGTTCCCCCAGCCGGACGGCCCGCGGAAACACCACCCGCCCCTTCGGAAACCATCGCGCCACCTCCGGCCCCACCAGCCGTTCCCCTGCCCCCTCGCGTTCGCGCACCTCCGCGAGCGTCCCCAGCCGCAAGGGCGCAACCGCCCGCATCCCACCCGGGCCGAACTCGTAGTCCGCCACGTAAAACTCCTCCCGTTGCGCGTCAATCACCACGCTGAATTTACCCGTGAGCCCATCCGTTTGCACCTGCGCCGCCACACCTTCCGCGCTGCTCACCCCCAGCAGTTTTACCCCCGTAGCCAGTTGCCAGCCCTGTGCCAGCGCGATCGCCGCGCGAATGCCCGTGTACGAACCCGGCCCCAGCCCAACCGCGATAACTTCAATCTGTTCCCGCTCCACACTCGCCGCCCGTAAGGCTTCCTCGATCAGCGCGAATGGCTTCATGCCGTGGCCGGTGGCCGTTTCGACCACTTCACCGGTGGCCAACGGGCGGCCATCCGCACCGGCGACCACAACAGCCACGCTCCGTTGCACGGAAGAAAACTCAAGGGCCAGCAGTTTCATAAACAATCCGTCGCTCTGTCTCGTTCAAAACTTCAAGTGTTACGCTGAGCAAATTGCCACCGGCTGGCTTCCACTCTCCTCCCGCTGCAAGTCGCTCGGCCCATTCAATCACGGCCACACCGTCCGGCTGCAGGTATTCCTCCAAGCCGGCGCTGCGAATCTGCTCCGGGGTTTCGAGCCGGTACAAATCCAGATGAAATAGCCGCAAGCGCCCACCGCCATATTCGTTAACGAGCGTGAACGTAGGCGAATGAACCCGCGCGGTCACCCCCAGTCCGCGCGCGAGGCCTTTGACTAGTTGCGTCTTGCCCGCGCCCAGATCGCCGCTCAACGCGATGACCCCGCCGCGTTGCGCCGAGCGTCCCCAATGCTCGCCGAGGGCTTCGGTGTCCGCCGGACTATGAGAAATGAACGTAGCCATGAGCCGTAAGCGGGCGAATCCCCGTTTCATCGCGCAATTTGATGCCTTCGCCCGCAATGATCTTTCCGATGCAACTCAGCTTGAGGTCCGGAAACATTTCCTTCCACGCATCCAGCAGCGGCACTGCGGCTTTGCTGGCCACGGTGAACAATAATTCAAAGTCTTCGCCATCCGTTAGCGCCGCCACAAAGGCCGGCTTGGCCGTGTCGCCCTTGCGGGCATTGGCCTTTGCCGCCCGACTGATCGGTACCGCCGACTTGTGCAACTGCGCACCCACGTGGCTGGCGTTGAGAATATGCCGGAGGTCGCCAGCCAGGCCGTCGCTGACGTCCAAAAGCGCGTGAATGGAAAAATGTTCCGCCAGCCAGCGCGCCTCGGCCAGGCGCGGCTCGAACTCCAGATGCCGGCCCGCAATTGAGCCGCCAAGTTCGCCCGTGACGAAGATAGCATCGCCGACCTGCGCGCCCGAACGCCGCAAGGCTTTGCCCCGGGGTACAAAACCGATCAGCGCCACGGAAATCAGCAGCCCTCCGGGATTCGTGGTCGTCTCGCCGCCTACGATGGCCACCCCGTGCCGCTGCGCCAGCGCGTTCAGTCCGACATAAATCTTCTCGACAAACTCCGGCTCAAATTTCCTGGGCAAGGCCAGCGTCACCACGGCCGCGGTGGGCGTGCCCGCCATTGCCGCGATGTCGCTCAGACACCGGGCCAGTGCCTTGTGGCCGATTTTTTCAGGCGCTGCATCCGCGGCGAAATGAATTCCCTGCACGACCGCGTCCGTCTTGAACAAAAGCCAGCGGTCGCCCAGGCCTTGGTCAAATACGGCGCAATCGTCGCCCGGCCCAACGACGACCGATTCGTTGGTCGAGAGGGACCGCGTCAGGCGGGCGATCAGATCAAATTCGTTCATGACTGGGCGGGCAAGGTGCGGCTGAATTCTTCGGACAGAAAGAACAAGCCCAGGTTGACCGCGTTAAACAGGCTGTGGGCCGTGATGGTCGCAAGGAGGTTGTCCGTCGCTGCATAAAGCCAGGTCAGCACGAGCGCCAACAGCAGCAAGGGAAGAAAGCTGGCGAGGTTGAAATGGATGGTCGCAAACAGCACCGATGGGCCCCAAAGTGCCAGTCGCGGAAAGCCCGCAGTCTGGATCGCTGGATAGAGGATCCCGCGAAAAATCAGTTCCTCGGCCAGCGGCACGATCACGATTGTCACCAGCATGAACGCGATCAACCCCGGACCGCGACCGAGGCCGCGCAACACTTCCACCGCTGATTGCGCCGCCGGATCCAGGTGAAGCCAGGTCAGCAGCTTGATGGACAGCAGTTGTAAGAATTGGCCCACGGGGGAAAAGACCAGAATCACCACGGCACCCAGCAGCAAGGCGCGACCGGGCCGGTTGCGAAAACCGAATGCCTCCGCCCAACTCATCGAGTGCTCGCGCACAAAAAGCCACACCAAGCCCAGCGCCGCGCCTTGAAAACTCAATACGCTCACCAACATCCGGCCGAGGGACATTTCCGGCCGCGCGGCATTCGCTCCGCGCACGAGGAGGGACAGCAACGCACCGATGGCCAGACACATGAAAATCCCGAGCAGCAGGCGGAGCACAGCTTCGGGTTTCCACGGTTTCGGCGATAACACCTGTTGAAATTAACGAACCCGTGCCCGACTGACGACGCAAATTTCCGTCACCGCCAACCGGCGTTTCTCCGGACTTGAGTCCCCCGCCGACGGACCTTATCGTCTGCCCCATGCCACGCACGAAACGAAACAGCCGGTTGTTGCAGGGCGCGCGCGTTTATCTTTCCGGCCCGATGGATTTTGTCGCGTCCCGCACGGCGGAGAAGCAATCGGGCTGGCGGAATCGGGTTAGCCAGTTTTTGCAGGCGGTGGGCGTCACGGTGTTCGACCCCTGGTTCAAACCAGATGTGCGCGGCCTGCACGAATACGGACGCGAAGATGCCAAGAGCGGCGACCGCATCCGCCAACGCTGGACGTACCGCGGCGGCAAGGCGGGGGCGCAGGCCCGCGCTTGGTGCGCGAAACAATTCTGGGAAACGCTCCACATTGACCTGCGGATGGTCGACACGAGCGACTTCAGCATCTCCTATTGCCCGACGAACATCTACAGCGTCGGCACGCCCCACGAAATCATCATGGCGACGCTTCAGCACAAGCCCGTCCTCTTCGTCAGCCCGCCGGTTGTGTTCCCCGCCCTGCACGAGCTGCGCCAACGGCTCCAAACCGATCCCGACGGACTGGCCTTGCTGCAACGCCTGGAAATGGAGATCCCCATCAAGGAAAACCCGCGCGGCATTCCAAGCTTGTGGTATATCCCGCTCGTTGG
>JADLHS010000157.1 GCA_020848635.1 Limisphaerales bacterium | reverse complement strand
TTGTCGCCGTAGGCCGGGCCGATGCCGCGCTTGGTGGTGCCGATCTTGTTTTTGCCCTTGAGCACCTCGCGTTGGGCGTCCAGTTCGCGGTGGTAGGGCAGGACGACGTGCGCGGTCTCGCTCACGACGAGGTTTTTGCCGACCTTGATGCCGAGTTTGTGCAGGCCATTGATTTCGTTGACGAGGCCCACGGGGTCAATCACCACGCCGTTGCCGATGACGCAGAGTTTGTTTTTGCGCAGAATGCCGGACGGGATCAGGTGCAGGACGTATTTCTTCTGGTTGACCCAGACAGTGTGCCCGGCGTTATTGCCGCCCGCGTAACGGACGACCACATCCGCCTGCTCGGTGAGCACGTCAATGATCTTGCCTTTGCCTTCGTCGCCCCACTGGGCGCCGACGAGAATCGTATTTGCCATAAATTAAAGCGGTCTGAACCCAATAAAAATCCCCGAACCGGAGGTTCGGGGCAAAGCGTTCACATCTTTGCGGGCAGAGGCTAAAAACGACGGCGCAGCATGTCAATCTCGCGCTTGAGCCGGCAGGACCGCTTGAAATGACGGGGGGAAGCCGACCGGCGGGGCGATCCGGGCCATCCCGTCTGGCCGGCGGGCAATAGCGGATCGGGTTCGCACAAAGGACAGCTTGCGGTTTGGGGGTAAAGAAAGTAGAACCTTGCGATGAATTTGATCATTCATTTCGCTAACAGCCGCCCAACCCGGACGGGGACGGTGCTTTTGCTCGGAATGCTGCTGGGTGCGTGCGGTCGGGATGATACCCAGTCTTATCGCGTACCCAAGGAAGCGCCGGCGATGACGGCGGCGGGTTTGCCCGCCGGCCATCCGGATGTGTCTGGGGGTGCGCCGTCAGCCCCGGCCGCGGCTACGCCGCGTCTGAGTTGGACCAAGCCGGAAGGCTGGAATGAAACGCCCCCCGGCCAGATGCGCGTCGCATCCTTCAATGTAAAGGACGACGGCGGCAAGCAGGCGGATGTGAGTGTGATTCCCCTGCCTGGTGCGGCGGGCGGGACCGAATCCAACGTCAATCGCTGGCGCGGCCAGGTTGGCCTGGCCCCGTTATCAGCGGAAGAACTGTCAAAAGCCGCCGAGGCGGTCGAAATCGCGGGTCAACCAGCCCAACTCTACGACGTGGCGGGCGCGGCCAGTGGATCGGGCGATCCAACTCGCATCCTCGGCGTGATTCAACAGCGTGACGGCATGGCGTGGTTCTTTAAGATGACGGGCAATGACCCGTTGGTGGCGAAGGGGAAATCCGCGTTCATCGCTTTCCTCAAATCGGTTAAGTACGAGGTCGGCGAAGCGACGGTCAGACCTTCCCCGATCGGCGGCGAGACTTTGCCGGCCGGCCATCCCGATATTTCTGTCGTCCCTTCGGCCCCGGCCGCGCCTGCGGCGGTCGCTGTCTCGAGCGAAGGCAAGCCGAAATGGGAGGTGCCGCCGGGCTGGAAGGAAATCCCCGGCGGACAATTCCTGGTGGCGAAATTCGCCTTGACCGGCGACGGCGGCGCGCAGGCCGCGGTGAATGTCAGCATGTCCGCCGGCGATGGCGGCGGGTTGGCGGCGAATGTGAATCGCTGGCGCGGGCAATTGGGCCAGACACCGTGGACGGCGGCGGAGCTGCAGAAAGCGGCAATGGAAATTCCACTGGCAACCGGCATGGCGACGGTCATCGAGATGAGCGGCACCGATGGTCGAACGGGCCAGCCGGCGTCCTTGGTGGGGGTGATGGTGTTGCAGTCCGGTCAGGCATGGTTTTACAAACTAATGGGCGACGCGAAAGTGGTCGAGAGCCAGAAGCCGGCCTTCACCAAGTTCGTCCAAACCGTAAAATACTGACATGCTCGACCGCCTTTACAAATTCTTCACCTCCCTCCGGCTGACCGTCGTCCTGCTGGCGGTGGGGCTCATCCTTGTTTTCTGGGGCACGATTGCGCAGGTGAACGTCGGGCTCTACAAGGCGCAGAACGAATTCTTCCGCAGCTTCTTCATCTTCTGGTCGCCGGCGGGCTCCAGTTTCCGCCTCCCGATTTTTCCCGGCGGCTATCTGGTCGGTGGCTTGTTGCTGATCAATTTGTTCTCGGCGCACCTGCGCTACTATCAGCCTGGCAAAAAGAAATGGGGCATTGTATTGATTCATCTGGGCGTCGTGTTATTGCTGCTTGGCCAGTTGCTCACCGATGTGCTCTCCACGGAAAGCATGATGCACCTCCGCAACGGCGAGACGAAGAATTATTCCGAAGCTTCCATGGCCTACGAGTTGGCCATTGTTGACACCACCGATCCGACGAGAGATCAGGTGGTGGCGATCCCCAGTCCCTTGCTGACACAAGGCGGCGACGTCACCCACGCGGACCTGCCCTTCACCGTCAGGGTGAAGACTTTCCACGGCAATTCCTCCCTTACGGAAAAGCCCGCCGAGGGCTACACCGAAGTGAAGGTGACTGCCGGTGTGGGGTCGGGCATCTGGTGGCGTGCATTGCCCCACGTCACCAAAATGGACGAACGCGACATGCCATCCGGCATCGTGGAATTGCTGACGCCGCAGGCTTCGTTCGGCACCTATCTCGTCTCCGGTTTCCTCTCGCACCCGCAGGAGTTCAAACACAACGGCCGGACCTATCAACTGGCCTTGCGCCCGACGCGGTATTACAAGCCTTTCAACCTGCACCTCGTAGAGTTCAAACACGACCGCTACGCCGGCACGGACATTCCCAAGAACTTTTCCAGCCGGGTGCGGCTGCGCCAGCCGGATACGGGGGAGGATCGGGAAGTTCTCATCTACATGAACAATCCGCTGCGCTATGCGGGCGAGACTTTTTATCAGGCCAGCTTTGACAAGGACGATCAGGGCACGGTGCTCCAGGTCGTTCACAACCCCAGCTGGCTCACGCCGTATTTTGCGTGCGTGATGGTGGCGGCGGGCATGGTGCTGCAATTCATGACCCACCTGGTTCGCTTTGCCTCGAAACGAAAATCCGCATGAAAGCCTTCTACAAAATCCTGCCGTGGTTCTTCCTCGGGCTGTTCGCCACGGAAATCGTCGTCGTCATGCTGCCGAAACCGGACGGCGAACTGCATGCCCGTGATTTTGGCCGCCTGCCCGTGCTGCTCAATGGTCGCATCCAGCCCTTCGACTCCGTCGCGCGCAATGCCCTGCTCCAAATCCGAAGCACCGGTGACGTGCCGCTTGAGGAAGTGCCCTCCTGGAAATTCTGGCATCACCCGAAAAAGCTCAGCTCCACCGACTGGCTGCTCGAAACCTTCTTCAAACCCGAGGTCGCCGACACCCGCCCGACCTTTCTGATTCATCATCCTGAACTCATCAGCGAACTCAAGCTGGGCGACAAGGGGGTCGAGAAATCCGGTCTGCGTTATTACACCTTTGAAGAACTGGGCCCGGTGCTGGGTGAAATCGGCGCGCAAAGCCGGAAAGCCGGCGAGATCGAGGACGCCCAACGCACCACCTACCAGAAACAGGTCCTGAAGCTCGGCAATGCCGTCGTCCTGTATCAACGGCTGAAAAACAGCCTCCAGCCCACCGAAACCCACAACTTTGCCGGGTTGATTGCCGAATATCAGGCCGCCCTGCCGGCTGGGCTGGCGGCGTTTCGGGCACAGCAGGCCGGCGGCACCGTGGATCAAGACGCGCTGCGCAAATTCGCCGGCCTCGCCCAGCAGTTCGATGCGCTGGCGAACATGGCCTATCCGCTGGTCATCCCGCCCGCGGATCCGGCGACGGACCGGCAGGGCTGGCTCAACGTCGGCACCAGCTTGATCGGTGCCATTCAAGGCCGCCCGATCCACCCCGCCGTCGGCCATTACGCCCAGATGGCCGAGGCGTACGCCCACGGCAACGCGGCGGAGTTCAATCGGGCCGTGGCGGAGTACCAAGCCTGGCTTGCGCCGCAGTTCGCCAAGGAAGTCGGCAAGGGGAGCTCGGAGTATTATTTCAACCGGATTAAAATCTTCCTGCACGCCACCATCATTTACATCTTTGCCTTTGTCCTGGCCGGCGGCGCGTTGCTGACTTATGGCGTGTCCCCTAACCTGTCCGAGTCCTTGCGGCGTTCCGCATACTACCTCATCGCCCTGGCGTTTGTCGTTCACACGTTCGGGCTGATCTACCGCATGGTGCTGGAAGGCCGCCCGCCGGTAACGAACCTGTATTCCTCCGCCATCTTCATTGGCTGGGGTGCCTGCGGCTTGGGGCTGGTGCTGGAACGCGTATACAAAGTCGGCCTCGGCAGCGCGGTGGCGGCCTTGGCCGGGTTTGTCACGCTGCTCATCGCCCACAACCTCGCGCTTGGCGGAGACACCATGGAAATGATGCGCGCCGTACTCGACACCAACTTCTGGCTCGCCACCCACGTCGTCGTGGTGACACTCGGATACGCCTCGACTTTCGTAGCCGGAACGCTGGCCATGGCGTACGTCATTCTCGGCCTCTTCACCCCCTTGCTTGCCGCGCAAGTTGGCAAAGCCGGCAGTGCGACCAAACTCGGCCAGGCGCTGGGGAAAATGGTTTATGCCATCGTCTGCTTCGCCGCGTTGTTCAGCTTCACCGGCACCGTGCTCGGCGGCATCTGGGCCGACCAATCGTGGGGCCGCTTCTGGGGTTGGGATCCCAAGGAGAACGGCGCGCTCCTCATCGTCATTTGGAACGTCCTGATTCTCCACGCCCGCTGGGGCAAGCTGGTGGCCGATCGCGGCCTGATGAACCTCGCGCTCTTTGGCAACATCGTCACCGCCTGGTCGTGGTTCGGCGTGAACATGCTCGGTATCGGCCTGCACGCCTACGGTTTCATGGATGCCGCGTTCAAATGGCTCATGCTCTTCAACGGCAGCCAGGTCGCCCTCATTGTGCTCGGCTGCCTGCCTTTGACCCTCTGGAAAAGCTTTCAAACCCCGCCCGCCCCGTCCAGCGGCGGCCAGAAGATTTCGCCGGTCCCCGCTGTCTGAATTGCGTCCCGCCCGTCTGGCGGCGACACCTTTGCGGGGTGTTCCAGCGTGGCTCCGATGTCACGGCGGTCCGGGCGGGCCGCCGCTTCATTTCACGGCGCCAACCGGCGATCCGCTGGTTTCACTCCGGAGTTTGAGTTCAACCGTCATGGATGAAAAAGCAATGAACCCTTGTTGACACGGAAGGAGGCCTGAAATAGAACTTCATTATGGGATTCGTGATCGACCGCAACTTGCGACCGAATACCTGTAGGCCACTCGACACGTTTATGATTATGACTACCACACAAGCACAAGAGTTCGTTGCTCGCTGGCGCCGCATCTTGATTCCGTGCCGTGGTCACACCGATGCGCAAGCGGTACGTGATATGGAGCGTTCCTGCCTCGGCGTTATCGGCGGGATGACACTCACCGTGGCTTGCGCTACCACGATCCCTTCAGCTTGGAAGGTTTGCGTTGCAGGCTTCGCATTGATCGTCATGGCCATTGCATTTTGGCTGAGTTTGCGACTGCGAGCCGTCGCGCGTTTATTCGATTCGGCTGGCCCGCAGTCGTTCTCTGAATTGAAGTGAGCTGACGATGACGTGGCGTAACTCACCCGCTGTGCGACCGCACAGGCACGCCGCTCTCAAATCGTGACACGACCAACGGTTTGGCGTAGTTGACGGCGAGCGTGGGATTGAGTAGATCATTCCCCTCGGCGGTCGTCTCCTTGGGCGAAGCCTCGCATGAACACGTTTCAAATCATCTTTACTCCGGCCAGCGCCGCGGAAGTCGCGCGGCTGCCCAAGGAATTGCAATTGCAGATCCTGGGCGAGTTTCGCGGACTGCCACAGCAGGTCATCGGCACCGAATTGGACGCGTTTGGCAAACTGGAGCGCGGCGGGCGCAGCCTGCACCGGTTTCGCGTCGGGGATTACCGCGTGTATTTTGAGCGGCACGAACTCGGCGTGCTGGTGCATCGCATCCTGAGCCGGAACACGCTCAAGGATTTCTTCTATCGTTCCGGTTTGAAAGTCGAGGAGGACGAAGCGCTGCAGCAGAACCCGAAATTCTGGGAGATGATCGAAGCCGCCCGCGCGCTCAAGTAGGGCGGGTGGAGGGAGGACGGCGGAAGACCGAAGGCAGCGGTGTTTCAGGAGCGCGGTCGGTGGCGCGCCCGCAGCGCTTCACTGGTCGGGCGACGTCCGGATCTGCTAACGACTGCTCGGCCGTTCACCCGCTGCGACCGGGGACCGGTCGCGCTCCTTTGGTTGCGGTCAGCCCGCGTAATGGCTTTGCATTTTGGCGGCTGAACGCGGGAAGCCAGCGGCCTGTCGCCGCGTTATTGGATGTCTTCGCCCAGTTCCACGTTCCAATACGCCAGGTCAATGAAGTGCTTCCAACTGTCGTGATGATCGAGGCTGAAATTGATCTGCACAAACGGGCGCCACTTGGGGCGTTTGGGCTTGCGGACCAAATGGAGACCGGCTTCCTGCGGGGTGTGGTTGGCCTTGCGCGTGTTGCAGGTGATGCAGGAGCAGACAATGTTTTCCCAAGTGGTCGGCCCGCCGCGATCGCGCGGCAATACATGGTCGAGATTCAGGTCCTTCCGATCAAACACCCCGCCGCAGTACTGGCAGGTGTTCTGGTCGCGCTCAAAAATGTTGTGCCGGGTGAACTTCACTTCCTTCTTTGGCAGCCGGTCGTAGGCGAGCAGCAGGATCACCCGCGGCAGCCGGATGCGGAAGGAGATGGTGCGAACGGATTCGGGATGCGGCGACCGCTGGGACAGGTCGTGCCAGGCGGAAAAATTGTAGGTCTGAAAGGAGCCGTCGGCATGGTCGAGAACGACCTGGGCGTGGCCTTGGAACAGCAGCGTGAGCGCGCGCCGCGCGGTGCAGACATTGACGGCCTGCCAAAGGCGGTTTAACACGAGCACATGTTGGTTCAGCACCGAGCTCATCATTCAAACAACGCTGGCGCGCAGGCTAGCATGAACGCATTGCGGATGTCAATTTCCCCACTCAATTCGTTGCCAATCGCCGCCGCGCTCCGCTAACCTTGAGCGATGAAACAGTGGTTCGCCCTCCTCGTACTGATGTTGGTCATTGGCAGGCTGCCCGCCGTCGCGCAAAGTGCGGACGAACAATACGTCGGCATTTACAATCTCATTCAGCAGGGCGATGCGCTCGCCGCCAACCAGCCGACCGAGGCGTTGCCAAAATATCTGGCGGCCCAAACGGCCTTGCAACGACTCCAGAAACTCAATCCCGACTGGAATCCCAAAGTCGTGAATTTCCGGCTTACCTATCTCGCGGATAAAATTGCCGAACTTCCGAGCGCGAAGCCACGGCCTACGACCCCGGTCTTCGCTCCCTCGCCGCCCGCGCCGCCCAAACCGGCGGCGGCGGTCCCTGGGGCCACGGTGGAATCCAAGCCGGCGTTACCGCCGCCCGCGCCCACCGCCGAAACCAAGCGGGCAGCGGCGCCCGAGGCCGAGCAGCAAATCCGCGCGTTGCAGGACGATGTGCGGCGATTGCAGACGGAAAAGGCAATTTTGGAGGCCAAGGTCCGGGAAGCGCTCGCCACGCAGCCCGCCGCGATTGACCCGCGCGAGCTGGCCAAGGCGCAGGACAAAATTCAGTCGTTGCTCAAGGAAAACGAATTGCTCAAAGCCAGCGCCGGTCCGGCACCCGCCCAACCCACGCCGACCGCCGATACCAAGGGACTGGACGAAGCCAAGCTTGCCCTCGGGGAGGCCAATCGCAAACTGGTCGAGCAAACGGCGCGGGCGAGCTCGTTGGACGCGGAAAAGGCGACCTTGCAGAAGCGGCTGGCCGTTCTGGTCGCGGACACCGAAGGCACTAATAGCCCGGCCAGTCTCCGGCAGGCGCTCGAGGAGGCCAATCGCAAGCTGGCCGAGCAGGTCGCGGCAACCCGCCAGCTCGCGTCGGAGCAGGAAGCGTTGCAGCAGCGCGTGAGCAAGTTATCCGTAAGTGCCGAGGCTGCCGATACCCTGCGCGCCGAAAATGAAGTGCTCAAACAACAGCTCGCCCAAGCCAAGGCCCCAGCGCCGCCAGCCGGTCCCGGCGGGGAAAGCAGTGGTCGCACGACGGAAACCGATTCGCGCCTGGCCGCGCTGCAATCGGATGCCGAGGTGTTGCGTCTGGAAAAAACCGCCCTTGAAGACCGGCTAAAAACTGCCGCCGCCGTTTCAGCAAAGGCGACGGCCACGCGCGAGAAAGACCTGCAGCGCATCAAGCAACTGGAGGCTGAGCGCGATGCCGCGCAGCAGCAACTGGCGGCCGCCACCAAGGAAACGCCCCTGGCGGCGAATCAAGAGTTGACCGCCAAGGTGGAAAAGTTGACGCAGGAGATTGCCGGCTTGCGTGCCCGCTTGAATGTGTTTGAAGCCCGGGCCGTGCCCTACAGCGCCGAGGAGCTTGTGCTGTTCAAGCAGTCCGAACCGCGTCCAATCGCGGCGGACAGCGTCGCCGGCAAGAAGCTGACCCAGCAACTGCCCCTCGGTACGACGGCCCTCGCAGCTGAGGCGCAACGGCATTTCGCCGCGCGGGAGTTTGATCAGGCGGCGGCAAAGTATCAGGACATTTTGCGGCAGGACGACAAGAACAGCGTCGCTTTGGCGAATCTGGCGCGCGTGCAGATCGAGAGCAAACGCTTCGACGAGGCGGAGAAAAACATCCGGCTGGCGCTGGTGGCGG
>JADLHS010000156.1 GCA_020848635.1 Limisphaerales bacterium | reverse complement strand
TCGCGTTCGAACGGAAACGGCACTGGACTGAGGTTGCTCGAATGATGCATTTCGAAAAGTCTTCGAATGGCGAAGTTCACAAGTTTGAGCATCCCGATTTTGCCCGCGGCAGGCGAGAACAAATTCCCATCGTCCGCTAGCCTCACCCGACGGCGAGGGGGTGGTCCGCGTGGACGAAAAGGGGTCGGGCGAGAAAGTTGATCTTCTCCCGCGTTGAGCGGCTGCCACCGCTACCGGTCCGTAGCCGCACGAAATTCGTAGTCGCCCGAACCGATTTCGTACACGACCGCGCCCGACTCAAACCGTGCCGACTTCAGTGCCGGTGTGCTTTGCACCTGTTTGGCAGAGGTCGCGGGGACATAAATCGTCGCGGTGCTGTTGGCGGGAATGGTGACGTTTAGTTGAAGCGAACCGCTCTGCTTTTTCCAATCAACCGCCACCCGGCCCCGCACGGTTTGCACGCTCGCTTTCACAGAGGTAAGCGAAACCGGGATGTACGGTTTGATTACGACCCGCTCGAAGCCGGGCCGGGTCTCATCCGGTTGAATGCCGGCAAGGGTCCGATAAAACCATGCGTCAATGCTGCCCATCATCACATGATTGTGCGAACCTTTCAGGTCCCAGAATTCCGACATTGTGGTCCGGCCGCCTTCTAGCATGTGCGCCCAGCTCGGGAAACCGGTCTGATTCACGAGCTCATACGCGACGTCCGCCTTGCCGAATTGTGTCAACGCATCAATGAGATATTTGGCGCCGAGCACGCCGACATTGAAATGACCTTCGCGGCGCGCAAGATCGCTCAGCATGTTTTGCAGCACGGCAGCTTGGTTCGCCGGTTCCACCAGGCCGAGAAAGAGGGGGAAGGCATTTGCAAATTGGGTGCCCGATTCGTACTGTTTCTTCTTTGCGTCGTAGAAAGTGCGGTTGAAGGCGGCCTTAATCTGCTTCGCAAGCGCCGTGTATTTCTCCATCTCCGGCTGCTTGCCCAAGACTGCGGCGGCCTTGGCGAGGATGAGGGCGTCGTAGTAATAAAACGCCGTGACCACCGACACGGGTTCGCCTTCCTTCCAGCCTTCGACAATCGTACCCCAGTCGCCGATCCAATACTTCGGAAGAATGTGATTCGTGGCCTGGGTGCCGAGGAAGTCCACGTATCGCTTCATCGCCTCAAACTGCTCGGAAAGAAACTGGCGGTCGCCGTAGTGCAGATAATATTGCCAGGTCATGACCACGTACGCACTGCTCCAGGTCGGGTCCGGTTCGTCCGTGATGTAGGGCCGCGGCGAGACAATGGAGATGTCACCATTCGACGCGTTTTGATTGAGGCGGACGCCATCGAGCCATTGACGATAAAACAGGGGCAGGTCGAAATTAAACATGGCTTCCTCCATCGAAACCAATGCGTCGCCAAACCAGCCCAAGCGCTCGTCCCGCTGCGGACAGTCCATGGGGTAACCCATCAGGTTGCTGCGTTGCGACCAGCGCGTCGCCCGATGTATGCGATTGATCAATTCATTGTCGCAGGTGAACTCGCCGGGGCTTCCGCACGCCGTGTGAACCACGCAGCCCAGCACGTTTTCGAGCTTGGGTACGCCGGGAAAACCCGACACTTCAACGTAGCGAAAGCCGTGGAACGTAAAGCGCGGTTCATAACCCTCCGTCCCCTTCCCTTTCATTACATAAACATCCGTGGCCAGGGCGCGCTCGTTGCTCTTCACATCAATGTTGCCGTCGGGCAGAAGATCCTCCGCGTAACGCAGGGTGATGCGCTTGCCGCGCGATCCGGCGGCGGTCAGGCGCACCCAGCCGGCAAAGTTTTGCCCCAGATCGAATACATACGCTCCGGGTTTGGGATTCGTCACCGCGATCGGCTGGAGGTGTTCGATGACTTTGATGGGCGGCATGAGATGCGAAGCGAGCACGCCACCCGGCGGTTCGACGACATTCGCCGGCCTCCAACCGGCGTCGGTCGCGCCGGGCAGATCCCAGCCGGGCAATTCCTTGGTCGCGTCATAAGTCTCCCCGTCAAAGACGCAGGAGGCCAGCACCGGGCCGGGGGCCGTTTTCCACGAATCATCCGACCCAATCACCTGGGACGAACCATCCGCATACTCAATGTGAAGTTGGACGAGAGCGCGCTTGGCGCCGAACCACTGCATTCGATACGGCTCCCACCATTTTTTGTAGGGATTGAACCAGCCGTTCCCCAGCATCAGGCCCAGGACATTCGTTCCTTCCCGCAACTGCGCGGTCAGATCGTAGGTGTCGTAGAGCACCCATTTGCGGTAATTGCTCTTGGCCGGGGCCAGCACGCGATCGCCCACCCGCTGGCCGTTGCACGAGAGTTCGTAATAACCCAGTCCCGTCACATAAACCTGTGCGCGCCGGATGGCTTTTTCGGCGGCAAAGCTTTTGCGGAGCAGGGTCGAACGTCCGTCCACCGTTACCTGTTGGGTCAGGTTGGTAAACTCCTTGGTGCTCTTGAAGAAGCCTTCCGGCGGAAATGTCTCCCTCGAAGAACCACTGCCAATCCACCGCGCTTTCCAGTCCGCAGGGTGGAGAAAAGCCATCTCCCACGACGCAGGCGGACTCCAATCCGAGACATTCCCGGAGGCATCCCAGACGCGCACCTTCCAGTAACAGCGCAGACGGGAGGTCAACGGCGTGCCGGCGTACGCCACATGGGCAAACTCGCTCGAGTTGACCTGACCGGAATCCCAAAGATCGCCCTTGTCCACTTCCAGCACTGCTAGCGTGCTGGCAACTAAAATGTGATACGCGCTCTGTTTCTGATTCCGTGTACGCGATTCCAACTCCCAGCTCAACTGCGGTTGGATGGCATCCACGCCCACAGGATTCTGAGCATACTCACAGCGGAGGTTGGCAGGTTGCATCCCGCTGGGCGCTGAGGGTGAGGAAGGGAGGGGCGCGGTTGCGCCATCAGCACTCAACGCGGAACAACTCAGAAACAATGCCAGACAAACCCCGGCAACAGTTAAACCAAGAGCGAATTCAAAGCGTCGCAGATGAACCATCAACGAGTGGTATCGGCTCCGGGGAATCCTGTCACGTTCCGAGTTTGGCCGGTTTCGCCGGTGAACTATGCACCTCCATCGCGACCGGATCGCCCGATGTAGCTGGCTGCAACTAAATTCGTTGAACGCAGAGGCTGGTCATCCTGTCCATCTGTCCGTAGAATCAAAAACGATATGAACACTGGAATTTCGGCCATCAACGAAGCGGTGAAGGAAGCGAGTGCGTTCACGCAGCCGCTGTTTAGCGAATTGGGCAAAGTCATCGTCGGCCAGCAGTATTTGACCGAGCGATTGGTTATCGGTCTGCTCGCCAACGGACACGTCCTCCTCGAAGGCGTGCCCGGCCTCGCGAAGACGCTCGCCGTCAAATCACTCGCCAATTGCCTGCACGTCAAATTCTCGCGCCTGCAATTCACGCCGGACATGCTGCCCGCCGACGTCATCGGCACGCAGATTTACAATCCGCAATCCGGCGGGTTCACCACGCGCAAAGGTCCGGTCTTCGCCAACCTCGTCCTCGCCGACGAAATCAACCGCGCACCCGCCAAGGTGCAGAGCGCCCTGCTCGAAGCCATGCAGGAAAAGCAGGTCACCATCGGTGACCAGACTTACAAACTCGACGAACCGTTCCTTGTGCTCGCCACGCAGAACCCCATCGAGCAGGAAGGCACGTATCCGCTGCCCGAGGCGCAGGTTGACCGCTTCATGCTCAAGCTGAAGATCGGTTACCCGACGCGCGCCGAGGAACGGCAGATTCTCGAAGTGATGGCGAAAACG
>JADLHS010000155.1 GCA_020848635.1 Limisphaerales bacterium | reverse complement strand
GGCACCCCGCTCAAGGAATTTGGCGGACACATTCTACTCGTAAACTTTAACAACTACGTCCGCCGGTTCGCCCAATGGCACAACGTGCCCGTGCGTGGGGAGGATCGCCCCATGCCTAACGCCACCGCCGGCGGGATCACGATCATCAATTTCGGCATGGGCAGCGCCAGCGCGGCGACAGTGATGGATTTATTGCATGCCATTGCGCCAAAGGCTGTTTTGTTTCTCGGCAAGTGCGGCGGGTTGAAACATGTGACGAATCTGGGAGATCTCATTTTGCCGATAGCGGCCATTCGTGGCGAAGGCGCGTCGAATGACTACTTCCCGCCGGAAGTGCCCGCGTTGCCGGCGTTCAGCCTGCAGAAGGCGATATCCACCACGATCCGGGATCACCAGCGGGATTACTGGACGGGCACCGTTTACACCACCAACCGCCGCGTTTGGGAACACGACGAGAAGTTCAAGAAGTATCTGCGCCAGCTTCGCTGTATCGGGATTGACATGGAGACGGCGACGATTTTCGTTACAGGTTTTTTCAACGAAATTCCCACCGGGGCGCTCTTGCTGGTATCGGATCAACCCATGGTGTCTGAAGGAGTAAAAACCGCCACAAGCGACCAGAAGGTGACGAAGGAATACCTCGACAAGCATCTGCGCATTGGGATTGATTCCCTCCACCAACTCATCAATCGCGGCCAGACGGTGAAGCATCTTCGGTTTTGACCGCCGCGCCGGGGTGGCTGTCGCCCCGCCAGAAACATTTGCTTTACCCGGAGCTATAATTGCCGAAAATAAAGGACTTTGGGCGAGTCAGAAACGTGCGCACGCTTTACAATATATTATTTTGGGGGTTCTTTCTGGTGGCGTCGCCGTACTATTTCTGGCGACTGCTGCGGCGCGGCAACTGGCTGGCCGGCTTTGGTGAACGCTTCGGCCAATATGACACCAAGCTCAAGCAGGCGATCACCAATCGCCATAACCTCTGGGTGCATGCCGTCAGCGTCGGCGAGGTAAATCTCACGACCCAGCTTATCCGCACGCTCGAACCGCGCCTGCCCAACGCCAAGATTATCGTCTCCACCACCACCACCACCGGCATGGGCGAGCTAAAGAAGAAGCTACCCACCCACATCAGTAAGATTTATTACCCCGTGGACCGGTGGAAATTTGTTTCGCGCGCGCTGATTTCCCTCAGTCCGGAGGCGATCATTCTGGTCGAAGCCGAGATCTGGCCAAACTTCATCTGGCGGGCCACGTCCCTGGGGATTCCGCTTTTTCTTGTGAACGCCCGCCTGTCGGAGCGTTCGTATCGCGGCTACCGGCGGTTCGGGTTTCTGTTCCGACCTTTATTTGCTTCGTTCACCGGCGTTGGGGCGCAAAGCGAGGCAGACGCAGCGCGCTTGCGTGAAATCGGCTGCCGCCCGGAGGCCGTGCATGTCGTCGGCAATCTGAAATTTGACGCCGCGAAACAAGCCGGGCCTCGCCCCGTGGATGTGCGCGGGTTGCTGGCGCAACTTGGTGTGGTGGCCCATGCCCCCATTCTCGTTTGCGGCAGCACGCACGCGGGCGAGGAAGCCATGCTCGCGAGTATCCACTTCCGTTTACGACAACGTTTTCCGGGGCTTTTTCTCATCGTTGTGCCGCGGCACTTCGAGCGTTGCCGCGAGGCGGGACGGGAAATGGCTGCGCGCGGCTTGAAGTTCGCCCTGCGCAGCAAGATTCACGGGCAAACCCAGTATGCTCCGGGGGAACTGCACGGCCTGCTGGTCAATACGACCGGCGAACTGCGGTGCTTTTACGAGCTGGCCACGGTGGTGTTCGTCGGCAAAAGCCTGGCGGCGAAGGGCGGGCAGAATCCCATCGAGCCAGCCGCGCTGGGCAAACCGGTGGTCTTCGGACCGAACATGCAAAACTTCACGGATATCGTGGAACTTTTCCGGGCGCGGGATGCGGTCGTGCAAGTGCGGGACGCGGCAGAATTGGAGGCTGCGTTTGCCGAACTCTTGTTCAATCAGTCACGCCGTGATCAACTGGGTCGGAATGCGTTCGAGGTCGTTCGCGAAAATCTCGGGGCGGCGGATCGCACCGTTGAAATGATCTTGAAGGGCGTCGAAAAGAGCGGCATTTACATGGCTCCGAAGCGTTGAACGGGGGTTCCGATTTCAGTTCGCGAAGCATCGTTCGATCGGGTCTCGAATCAGTCTCCCCGCCTCCATGTCCGCCGGCTACCCGCCGAGAATCCGGCGACCTTCGTCGAGGAAGATGCCCTTGAAGTTCATCTCCAGTGCCTGCGGGTTGGTCGCCTTGGCCAGCGCATCCTTCTCGGATACTCTGCCCGCTTTGACGAGGTTGAACAGTGATTGATTGAAGTTGAGCATGCCGTCGTCCGTGCCGGTTTCGATGGCGGCGGGGAGTTTGTCGAGGCGGTTCTCTTCGATCAACTTTTTCACCGTCGCCGTGTTGATCATAATCTCCAAGGCGGGCGTCATGGAGCCGGCTATGGTTGACACCATGCGCTGGCAGATCACCGCCTGCAACGTGCCGGCCAGTTGTCGGCGTATCTGCTCGCGTTCGGCGGCGTCGAAAAAGTCCAGGATGCGGCTGATGGATTGCGACGCGTTGGTGGTATGCAGCGTGGATAGCACCAGATGGCCCGTGTCCGCCGCGCTCATTGCGGAGGTAAAACTGATGTCGTCGCGCATCTCGCCGATCATGATGATGTCCGGATCCTGACGTAAAACATGCTTCAGCGCATGATGAAAGGACTGCGTGTCCAACCCCACCTCGCGTTGCTCGATGACCGACTGGTTGTCCTCAAACACGTATTCAATCGGGTCTTCGAGGGTGATGATATGTTTCTTGAAGCCGGCATTGATGTGTTCCAGCATCGCCGCCAAGGTGGTGGATTTGCCACAACCGGTCGAACCGGCCACCAGCACGATGCCGCGTGGGGCTTCGGCAATCGTTTTGATCTGTTCGAGCAAGCCGAGTTCCTGAAAGCTCGGGACGTTCGTTTTCACGTAGCGCATCGCCAGGCACCACTGGCCGCGTTGCTGGAAAAGGTTGGTGCGAAACCGGCCAATCCCCGGCACGAAATAGGAGAAGTCCACTTCGCGGTCGTCTTCGGCCTTCTTGCGCAGGTGGGGCGGCAGGACGCCCTCGACCACCAGGTTCATCCACTCCTGAGTCGGATGCGGACACTCGATGGCAATCAGTTCGCGGTTGATCCGGAACACCACTGGCGTCCCGATTTTGAGATGGACGTCCGACGCGTGACCATCCACGGCGGTCTTCAAAATCTTGTAGAACATTTCCATGCCCGCAGCCTAACAAACCCGTGCCGGGACCAAAGCGGAAAGTAATGAGTCCTTCAGCTACACATGCCACCGGCAAAACAAGCCTTGCCATGCGCCGGTTGGATTTGCCTAGCTTGGGCCGATGCAAGTTTACGCCACCATCACTGTCATCGGGCGCGACCAATCCGGAGTCGTCGCCCGGATCACCAGCTTCCTCTTCGTCCAGAAGGCCAATATTGAGGGCTTGGAGGAAAAAGTCACCCGGGGTCAGTTTGGCATGACGATCCAGGCGTCATGGGCCGCCAACCAATGTGGTGTGTCTGCGATTCGCACCGGATTGGCCGAACTCGCCCGGACGCTGGACATGGAAATCAAGATCCGGTTCCTCGAGCCAAGCCGCCGCCAGCGCTTTGCCTTGCTCGTGACGCGGGAAACCCACTGTTTCGAGGCCATCATGGCCGCCTGCCGCACTGGCCAGCTCAAAGCCGATCCTGTGGTGGTCATCGGCAACCACCCGGATCTCGAACCACTGGCGCGCAAACACAAGCTCCCATTTGTACATGTCCCGTGGAGCAACCGCGTAAAGGCTGAGCACCGCGCGCTGCAACTGCTCGAGAAACAGGCGATTGATTTTGTCGTGCTGGCGCGCTTCATGAAAATCCTCTCGCCCACGTTCGTGTGGCGCTACAAAAACAAGATCATCAATATTCACCCGTCGCTGCTGCCGAGTTTTCCGGGGCCGAGTGCGTATCGGCAGGCGTACGAACACGGAGTCAAGATCGTCGGGGTGACCTCGCATTTTGTGAGCATGCACCTGGACGAAGGTCCCATCATCGCGCAGGCCAGTTTTGAGGTGCGCTCCAGCATGCCACTGAACGAGATCATCGTGGCCGGCCAGAAGCTCGAAGCCCGGGTGCTCGTCAAAGCCATCAAACTTTACCTCACCAAACGGCTGGATGTTTACTGGGGAACGGTGAAGAAGATCTGAACCGGCATGCGAACCCGCGTCCGGCTTGGGCCGCATGTGGGGACAGAAAGGCGAACGGGGAATGAACTCTGTGGCACTGATCGCGTTGCGACGGCCTGCAAATTATCGGCGACGCGCGATGGCCCTGGGGGGGAATGATTTGAGCCTGCCGGCACGGTTCGCTATATTGCCCACCAAGCAAATGAGCCGGTCCAACCTTCCAAACCTGATCGAGAATATGCGCCTTGCCGTTCGACTCGCCCGACATGGTTATGGCGCGACGTCGCCGAATCCGATGGTGGGCGCCGTCTTGGTGAAAGACGGCAAAGTCATCGGCCGTGGTTGGCATCGGCAGGCGGGCGGGCCGCATGCCGAAATCGAGGCGCTGCGCGACGCGCAAAAGCACGGTTTCAAACCCAAAGGGGCGACTCTGTATGTCACGCTCGAACCTTGTTGCACACACGGTCGTACTCCGCCCTGCACGGAAGCGATCATTGCCGCCGGACTCAAGCGCGTGGTCGTCGGCGCTGTGGATCCGAATCCGCAGCATTCAGGGCGTGGTTTCAATCTTTTGCGGTGCGCGGGAATTGCGGTCGTGCATGGCGTGTTGAGTGCGGAATGCGTGCGGCTGAACGAGGCGTTCAACCACTGGATAATCCACCGCACGCCGTTCGTCACCGTGAAAGCGGCCATGACGTTGGATGGCAAGATTGCCACCGCCCGGGGCGAGTCGAAATGGATCACGGCTGGGAAGGCGCAGGCGTATGGCATGAAGCTCCGGCAGGGCAGCGATGCGATCCTTGTCGGGATCAACACGATTCTCCAAGACGATCCAAGTCTCACTTTTCGGCGTGGGTCAAAATCACAAGGCAAGCCCCGGCCTGCAAGGTTGCGGCGCATCGTGCTGGATGCGATGGCCCGCACGCCGTTGACCGCGCGGGTGGTGCGCGATGAGCACGCGGCATTGACCACGATCGTTGTCAGTCGGCGCGCGCCCCGGAAGCGTGTCACGGCCCTGGCTCGACGCGCGAACGTGCTGGTTGCACCCCTGAAACAGTCCGCGCCCCGCAGCCCACATTCCACACTCGATCTGCCCTGGCTGCTGCGCCGACTGGGCGCGGAGGATGTCACCACGCTGCTGGTTGAAGGCGGCGGCGAGGTGAACGCATCCTTCTTGCTGGGGGGACTGGCACAGCGTGTGGTGTTCTTTTATGCGCCAAAGGTTCTTGGCGGGCGTGATTCCCGCAAGGGCGTGGCGGGGAATGGCGTCACGCATTTGAGCGAAGTGCGCCAACTTTGCGAAGTCGAATGGCGCAAGCTTGGCCCGGATTTGTTGCTGACAGCGAAGGTGGTTGGCGGTTGAAAGGCCAAGATTCCAATTCTCACAGTTGAACGGTAACTTGCAACCGGCAACCGGCAACTTGTAACCTGCGGTTCATGTTTACAGGCATTGTCGAAGAAGCGGGAACGGTGGAAGCGATCCGGCCCACCCAGAAATCCATTCAACTCACTGTTCGCGCTCACACCGCCGGTCGCGGGCTAAAGCTCGGCGCCAGCGTGGCGGTGAACGGCTGCTGTCTCACAGTTGTGAAGCTTGTCCCGCGCGGCAAGGACCGGTTGATCCAGTTCGATCTGCTCCAGGAATCCTGGCGCTTGACGAACATGCAGTTCGCCAAAGTCGGTTCCTTGGTGAACCTCGAGCGTCCGTTGCGCGCGGACGGTGAACTTGGCGGTCACTTCGTTACCGGTCATGTGGATGGCTTGGGCCGGATTACAAAATGGGAACGCGTGGGCCGGGATCACATGCTGGACATCGCCGCGCCGCCGGGGGTCATGCGTTACCTGATTCACAAGGGCTCGATCGCGGTGGATGGCATCAGCCTCACTGTCGCGGCGATCAAAAAAACCAGCTTCCGCATCTGGATCATTCCGCACACCTATGCGATCACGGCGTTGCGGGATCGGAAAGTTGGTGACGCAGTGAATCTTGAGGCGGATCTGCTGGGGAAGTATGCGGAGAAGTTTCTGCCAGCCCGTTCTCGCCACTGAGCCCGCGTCCCCCAACGGGGGCAAAGGGCTGCCCGCCGCCCGGCAAAAGCAAAAGGGCCGAACTTTCGTTCGGCCCTCTGCCTGAAAACAACTCGCACAATTTCAAATCACGTAATCAAGGTTGCCTTCGGCGGCGCCGCAGTTTCACGCCTTTCTGCACACACGGTAATCTGCATTTTCGCGTCCAACAACAAGGACAGGTTACCGCAGCATGCATTTCCAACCAGTCCCCATTGCGGGGGACAAAACGTTTCGTGAGGTTTCCCGGAGGGATCTCATGATTTCCGTTGAAAACCCAAGAAAGGGAAGGCTGGGAGCGGTCAACTCAGGTTCCGCACCCAACCATTTGCTCAATAGGAAACCTTGGCGGTCTTCGCCTTCCACTCAACCAACGCAACCGAGGCCGCTTTCCGGAGGAGTTGCTTCATGGGAATCTTCCTTCGGCTGATGGGGCGGGCAAGCTCGCGATAGATCAAATCGTCGTCGAAACCTATGCGCGCTGCGTCCTTTCGCGTGTTGCCGTAAAACACACAGCGGAGACGCGCCCAGTAAATCGCCGCGAGACACATCGGGCACGGCTCACAACTGGCGTAAAGCTCACAGTCGTCAAGTCGAAAGGTTTTCAACCGCCGACACGCACTGCGAATGGCCGAAACTTCCGCGTGCGCCGTGGGATCATTCGTGGAAGTGACTTGATTCCACCCCCGCCCGACGATTTTGCCCTGGCGCACCACGACCGCACCAAACGGCCCACCGTGATGACGACGCATCTTCACGAGCGAGAGGCGGATCGCTTCGCGCATGAACGTGGGGTTCATGGAAACAACTGCGCCGGGCTTTCTGTCTGCGACAAGAACTTTCCCCCCGCCAACACTTTTTGCACCCGGTGTTGTGACCATTTGCGCAGCCGGTAGAGCGCGGCAAAGGTGTAGTCCGGTGCTGCGCCACCCTGCCCCCCGACGAGTTCGGCGCCGCGGCGCACGTTGTCCATCCACCACGCGGGCGCCAGCAGGTGATAGGGATTTCGTTTCACCTCACCCACATGGAATGTCGTCGCCGTGATCAGGTCAGCGACATCGCGCTCGCTGATTTCGACCAGGAGGTTGGGATCGTCCATCGCGCCCCAGAACTCGGTCTCAACCAGGTAACACTCAAAGCCCGGCGGGGTCTGCTGGAGCGCATCCATCACAAGATGGTGCACCCCGATATGCGTGCCGTTCCAGTCGCGGTCGTGCGGGAACAAGATCACACGCGGCTGATGTTGGATCAGAATGCCGGTGATCACCCGGACCATCCCGGCCCAAAGTTGCGGCTCGTTCTGCCGGGTCTTGGGGTTTACCTTTTCAAGTCCATTCGGCCCGGTCGTCTGTACGCCATAGCCGAGATAATTGCACGCATGCTGTAATTCAACCAGGCGTTCGGCTTGCCGCTCCCGCTTGCTGCCTTGGGTGACGGCGACATTGATGAGGTTCATCTTCGCTTCGCGGAAGATGCGCAAGGCCATGGCGCCCACGATGGTTTCGTCATCCGGATGCGGCGCGAAGAACAAGGCCTTGGGGGCGTTCGGGGCGAGTTGGGGGCGCGGGGCCGGGGGGAAACCGCCAAGCGGAAATGACCGGGCCTCCTGCACGAGGCGGACGGAGTCGGTGACGAATTGTGGGTAAGGATTCATGCGATGATGGCTATCCGAGTTTGGGCAAACTCGCCGCGGCGATGGCCTGGCCGTGACGTTTCATTTTTTCATCCGGGACATGCAGTTCGATTTGCCGGGCAAGGTTGGGGAACCCAGTTTGCAGAGTTTCCTGGGCCGTGGCCACGATCAAATCCCCGCCGGCGCCGCTGGTGACGCGCCCCAGGATGAGCACGTTTTGCAAATCGTAAAATTCCGCGGCGTGCGCGATAAAGTAGCCGAGATAGACCCCGATGGTCTGGTATATCTTCCTTGCCCGCTCGTCACCCTGAGCCATAAGCGCTTGCACAAGCTTGAGTTTTTCCGGTAACGGCATGGCTTCCGGCGCTGCAATGCCAGCGACGGGCAGGAGGCGACCGACGGCTTGTTGGGAGAAATACTGCGCGCCCACTCCGTAATCGCCGGACCATTCGTCGCAGGCCGCTTTGGGGTCATAATCAACCGGTACGAAGGCCAGTTCGTTCAGCCACGAGGTGATGTTGCCCTCCCGCGTCACATAACCGGCAGCGGTGCTGGTGCCGAGGGCAATGCCAAGCACGGCATTCTTGCCCAACGCCATCGAGCCGGCGAGGGCGGTGACTTCGCCGTCATTCACCACCTCAAAGGGAATATGGTTCCAGGTCCGCTTCACTTCGAGGAACATGTCCTTCACCCGCGCGTTGAACAAATCGGCCGGCACGCCGCGAAAGAGCGATGCCGCTTTTACGCGATTGTTTACATAGACGCCCGCCGCACTGCCGCCGATGGCGTCCACGCGGGGCAGATGCGCTGCTGCTTTCTTCAGCGAATCCATAATACCGTCGAAGTGGTATTGCGGGTCGGGATGAAAATAGGGATCCCAAACCGTCTCCTCGCTGAAGACGACCTTGCCGTCAATGACGGCGGCCGTTTTACGGTCGCTGCCGCCGAGATCGAAGCCGATGCGGCAGCCGTCCAGATGCCGGCCGAGCGGTTTGCTTTGCGAGCGCTCCGGGGGAAGGTTGTGTGTGTTCACCACCTCGAGTGGGTGATCGAACATTTTCGTGCCAACCATGTCCGAGTCAAACCTGCCTGTGGCATCGTCGTGGTAATGTGCGGTGAGTCGCGCGGCGATGGCGGCCGGGCCGTCGAAATAAATCCGCCAGCCGCCCCGCGACCAGAGCAGAAACTTAACAATGCGTTCGACGTGGTGATAATTGCCAGCGGCGGAAGGATGATCGGCAGGAAGGATTTCCGTGCGGAAGTGATAGACCGAGCCGTCCGCCTGTTCGAGGGCAATGCGGATCGGTTGAGGGTTGCCCGCCTTCCGAACCTGTTCCGCAAAAGAGCGCAAGGCAAGAATGGCCGGTCGGAACTGCGGATGGAGGGTCGGGACGACGGACGGAGCCACTAGTTGGTATTCGAGAGTTTCACGCACAACGCGGGAGGTGTAGTAAATTGGTCCGGGTAATACAAGTTCTTCAACTGAACAAGGTGCGAATGAAGTTGCCAAACAGGCTTTCCTTCCGACGTCTAATCTTCGTCGTAATCTCTTTTCTCCCTGGTCGTTTCCGGCCACCGTACCTTGGGGAAGCGATGTGGACGCAAGCGGTAGCTTGAGCCCAAGCCGAACCGGGCACTACCGGTGGCAACCAGCCTGACGGACGGTGCCGATTATTCCAGAATCTCCAAATCCTTGAAATAAACCTCCACATCCTGCCCGCCATGAACTTGCAGTGCGAACCGGCCTTCCGTGCGGCCCGGGTCGTTGAGCAACTCCGCTGATTGATAACCGTTCACAACCACGGTGATGCGTTTGCCGTGCGCGGCCACCGTCATGGTGTTCCACTCCTGGGGTCGGAACCATTTCTTCCCGTCGGCGGCGGCTGGTTGGCTGACCCACGCGCGCCCATTTGTTTCGTAAAGTCCGCCCGCGTCTTTCTCCGCGTCAATCTCCGCCTGGAAGCCGGAAACCCCGCTGAAACCACTTTCCTCGATGCGAAAGTACAGCCCGCTGTTGCCCTTCACCGCCTTGTATTTCAAGCGCACCGTGAAATCGGAGAAGACCTGATCGGTCACCAGGTGTCCGAATTCCCTTTCGTCTTTGGCGTGCGTGGCGTGAATGACGCCGTCCGTGATCTTCCAATCGCCTTTGCCGATCAAGTGTGCGCCGTTGAAAGTCCGGCCGTCCCACATCGGCTTCCACTCGTGCCGGCCCAGGTCCTGCAACCGAATGTTGCGGAAGCGCACCTGCAGACCTTCGTCCTTTGCGCCATGCACCTGCAATCCGATGAAGCCGGTCAACGTCTCGGTGTCCACCAGATCTGCCGCCGGTACGCCGTTGATCAACGTCTTGATGGAGCCGCCCTGGCACACAATCCGGTAATGGTTCCACTCACCAAACTTGAACGCCGCGCCGCCGGTTTTATTTTTGCTCAGATCAAACAGCCATCCGCGCCGACCCTCCTCGTAAACGCCCCCGCTCCAAAGGCGTTCCGGACGATGATCGACTTCGATCTGGTAGCCATGCACGCGGCCCGCCGGGATGTTAATCTGCGAGTTGCCCCAAGCATAAGTCGTCTCATGGTCGAAACAGTGACTGCGAACCTGCACGCCGGAGTTCAAGCCCGGGGCCGCCTTGATTTCAAGTTCGAGCAAGAAATCCCCGTATTCCTTCTGGGTGCAAAGAAAACTGTTCGGTTCGCCTTTGACGGTCGTCCCGACGATGACGCCATCCTCGACGGCATACTTCGCCTTGCCGCCACGCTGGATCCAGCCGTCAAGGTTTTTGCCGTTGAAAATGGGTTGGAGATCACGGGTTGTGATCAGCGCCAGGTCCTCCGTTTGGGCGGTCGCCGCGAAAGCCAGGCTGAGCAGGGCGGCGAACGGAAGCGTCAACCAATGGCCGGAGTCTGGCTTGAGTCGGATTGGAAATGGATTCATGGTGACCGTAGGAAACATCGCCTTGATGAAAATAACAAGCCAAACCCGGGAAGAGAAGACCAACCCGGATATTTCACAGGCCGCATAAAGCGCCGAGAGTCCGGAGCCGCCGACGCAAGAAAACGGACCTGCTGCCACGCGCACTGCCTCCGCCTCCTCACGTCGGCGGCTACGAATTTTATGAAAAGTCCCAGCCGCGGTGTGCCGGCGGGCCCTGACCCGCAGCACTTTGCCGGCAGGAAAAGGTCCGGTGATTAAGACGGACGAGTTTCATGGGGTGGCTGGTTTTGTGGAATCAACCGGTTTGTAGTTCAGCAGAAAAGCCCGCCGTTTTTCGGCGAAGCGCTTCAGGCTGGAATTCTGCGGACCGCGCCCAGGTACCGGCGCGATTAGGGCGTCGCCGGCAAGGCTGTTCAAAAAAGCTTCCGTGGAATCCAGCTTCCGCGTGTCGGCCTTGATCTCTGCGGTGATGAGCGTCTGGTATTGCTGCGCGAGCGGCCCGAGGTTGTTCCAGTCGAGCCATTTCTCGGCGATGGCCCGCACATATCCGAGATAGCGCGCCCGTAGTTCGGGCACGGCCAGGAGTTTCGCGATCAACGGTTTGCTGGCATCGTTCGCAACCGCAAGCGGGTCGAGTTCAACGCCGCCGCCCGGCCTGCCACCCCGCCGGCCGGCAATGTCAGGTCTCATGCCGCTGGTATTTGTTCCAGCGAATCCCGGCCTCCTGCCGGGCCCGCCACCCAAGCCCGATCCGCCGCGACGTCCCGGACCACCGGGGCCGCCGCCCGAACTGAAGGTCTCGTTCGCATCGTACGGAATAATGTGGAAGCGGCCCTGGCCGTCTTCGAAAATATCGTAATCGCTCGTGCGCGTCCAGTAGCCGTCGCCGTTGACGAGGGCATTGTCCCACGCAAGGAACTTCAGCGCGGCGTCAATGTCGAGCAACGGGGTGAGAGCTGCGATCAGTTGGTCCGCCGGCGTTTCGTTCAACACCTTGCAGAGGTGGGCGAGGTCGGCCCACGCTTTGGGGTCGTCCTTGCTCTTGATTTCATAAATGCGCTGGTAGGCCGAGACATCCTCGCCGAGATACGCCAGGCTACCGCGTCCGTTCGGACTGCCGGGAACTTTCCAGCGGGCGCCTTTGGTCGTGCCGAAGGCTTCCTTCAGGAAGTCCTTGTTGAAATGCTGCTGGTTGATGTAGATGCCCCAGGATTCGCCATTGATAACGACCCGCATGAAATTGGCCTTCGGGGTCGGGATATACTCGCGGGCGATCTGCAAGGAGAGCACAGTGCGCAAGAAGGTCGGGTCCTCGTGCGCGTTGAGCAGATTGAGCTTGTTGTAACCACCGAGCTGCTGCTTCGCATGAACGAGATCAAACGAAAGCACCAGCGACCGCTTTTGCCCTTCACCCACCATCATAAACGACGACATACCGTGAAAATGCACGCCGACGTCCGGGTAGGTTTTACCGTCCACTGTGACCTTCGCCGGCAACTCCACGTCAGTGTTTTTGAAGTCAGCCAGCTCTTTTTCCCAGTCGCTGTTTTCGAATTCCAAAAAAACGGTCCGCAGTATCTGGAGGTCGTAGAGCGGGGCATTGGTGAATGTTGCCACGGCGGCGGGCGAAAGCTTCGCGCCCGGTTGCGGCGGCGTCTGCGACTCGCCGCGACCACCAAATCCTGGTCCGCCCCGCCGCCCGCCGGGGCCACCCCGACCTCCGCCCGTTCCTACCTGGCCGAGAAATTCCCTCGCGGCCTTGCGCTCCGCTTGATTGAGCCACCCGTCGTGGTTCTGGTCGAATTGCTGCACGAGCTTGATTTCCTGCCGCATCGGGCCGCCGGGTCCAAATCCCGGCGGACCATCAAAGTCAGGCGGCCCATCTCCGGGTGGAAAATGACCCTCGCCCAACGGCCTACCCTCGCGAGGCGGTGAATTTTCAGCCGTCTGCGCTAGAGCGCCGAGCGTGAGGCTCAGCGCGAGGGCCCACAGCAAGAGTTGGGGTCGGAGATTTTTCATTAGGTCAAATATGTAACTCTGCTTCTCGTTTCGATTACGTTGTCAGTCCCGAATGAATTCGCGCCGGCGAAGTTCGACGCTTTGAACGCCTTCGATCCGGTTCAAAGCCTTCACCAGTTCGTCCGCCGAACCGCCGGGGCAAAGCCGCGTTTCGTAGGTGACATCCAGCGACACACCTTGCTTCGCGGTGGCCACCGACATCAACTCCCGTTCTTGCAAATGCGCATCGAGCGCGCCGCCGAGAAGTTTGTTGAGATCGAGACCGAGTCCGACGCGCAAGCTCAGCAGAAATGCCGGCTGCGAAGCGCTGAACACCTGGGCGCGCGCCATCATCAAATAAGCCGCCAGCCCGACCACGCCAATGCCAATCAGGCCCACCCACAGATTATTGGCCCCCGCCGCCATCCCGACGACCACGGCAAAAATCACATAGGCGGTGTCTTGCGTATCTCGCACCACGGTCCGGAAGCGCACGATGGAAAGCGCGCCCACCAGACTGAAGGCGCGGGCCACGTTGTCGCCGACGATCTGGGTCACCATCGCGATCAGGACCGCGAGCAGGACGAGCGTGACCGGAAACGAGGACGAAATCTCAGCGCTCTTGCGGGTGCGGCGATAAATCCACGCGACCACGCCGCCGAGCACGAGGGCGAGGCAGAGTCGAACCAGCACATCAAGCGGCTCAATGTTTGGCCCATTGACAAAATGGGTTTTCAAGAAGTCAGACATAGGGATTCATCTGTCATACTCGCGGCTGAGTTGTCGGAAATTGGCGCCGCCCCCAGCCCCAGGGCCGCGACCGCGAGGCGATACTTGGAAACCGGCTGCGAATTCAGAGCAAATTCCTCGGCCAGCGACTTGAACAGAACAGGCAGTTCGTAGCGAAATTTCAGCTCCAGGATGACTTGATCAGGCAAAAGCAATCGGCCTTCGTCTTCGCAAAACGACAACTCGCCCGTCGGCACGGCACGAGGGTTTTCATCCAGCGTCAGACGAATGGGCCCGTGACGGGTCATCGCCACACGCGCGGTCCGATGATACGCAATCTGGCAAACCGGGCCCAGGCTGCGGGCCAGAAAACGGCGATGAAACCAGAACCCCGGCCAATCCCACGAGGGCGTCTCGCCAGCCAGCCGCTTGAGTTCCTCGAGTTTGACGATGGAGCGGCGCTTGGTCAGCAACCCGCGCGTCTTGAGTTTGCGCTCCAGGAACACGACCTCGCTTTGTCCATAGCGGCGAATGCGATACTTGCTGCGGCCGAATGAACCTTTCCGCTGAAACACGTCGAACTGCCCGGTGTCAAAGTAAAGGCTGGTGATCTGATAACCGTCCCCTGATTCGTCCGAGGCGTTTGGATCCGAGATCAGCCGACCACGCGCCCAGTCCCGAATCTGGGCCGCGATTACCGGCGTCACCAGAAACTTGATTTCGGAGGCAAACTCGCGATTTTCCCGCAGGTCAGTGGAGGGTGACATATTATTGGGCCGCGGGGAGTGATGGTCCCGCGTTCGGATTTCGTTTGGCACACCAAGCTTTCAAAACTGAACCAATTAAACGCACTACGCGATAGTCCGCACCGGTTTTGGGATAAGACCGTTCTCGAACGAGACGAAGCCACTGCTGGGCGTGATGAACGGAGCTCGAATCCAGTCAAGTTCCCACCAGATCCACCGATAGGATAACTGGGAGTGAGCGGTCGTGCGAACGATCGAAGTGCAGCACATGCCGACGGCGACCAATTGTGTCGGACGTCGAATGGCGGTTCGGGCGGAGGGTTTTACCCATTTGCGCGGACCACAGAAAGCAAGAACACAGCATGAACATCACATCCGTTTCCGGAAGTTTCACGACTTCGTCTCAAGGCGGCAGCGAACTCACCCTGCTCCAACGCGAACTCACCTCGCTCCAGAAACAATTACAGTAGGTGAAAGACAGCAAAGATGACGCGAAAACCAAGGAGGCGAAACTCAAGCTCCTGGAAGCTCAAATTCAACAGGTGGCGGCCGAAATTCAGCAACTTCAAGCCGCCAAAGCCGCAAAAACATCCACCGCAACGCAAGTCACCGCCGATTCAACAACCGATGCCGCCAGGACGCCAATGTCCTCTGGGCGGTTGCTGGAAGCCGTTGCCTGATAGGATTGGCGGCGCCAAATAATCTGAATTCGAGGCCGCCGGGTGTTTCAGCCGCCGTTCGTTGAAGAACGGGAGAGGCTTGGGAACGAGATTGCTTCCTCACTCAAGGTTAGCACCGTCTGCGCACTTGGGAGTGAACAGTGCAGCCAATGCCATTTCGAGCAGATCGCTTTCCCGTCCCAAGCCACTCCCATTCTCGGTTGCCAGCCAGTTAACCACGTTCATACCACCGCGTCCGCCAGGATGGGATGAGGCGGGGCAAAAACAGGATGAAGCCGGGCCATGTCGGGATCGGCATCCGCGTCTGGTCTGTTCCGCTCCCGGTGGTCAAGCTTCCAAAGGTGGTTCCGCGCAGTTTGCGCCAGGTCTTCAAACAAGCCCGGGAAAACCAGCATGGGATAGGGGGTGGCCCAGGCAAGATCGGCGGCTTGATTTGCAGCAGCGCAGAGCGGTTTGAAGAGCCGCGCCTCGGGAGTCTCATCCAACATTTCGCGCAGGAGCTGCCGTTTGACTGCGTGCAACTGGGTGTGGGCTTGATGCGCTGGCCGTGGGGAACTGGCCGTTAGAAACTGCTTCGGTTGTTGTGGCAGGCTGGACAGGGTTTCGGTGCAAGCACGGACAAACATCCGTTCGCGGTATTGGATTCTCAATTCAGTATTCATATTTCAGTTCACCTCGTTAGACAACGCCCAGGACCGAAAGATTTCCAATTTGGGATGAAGCCGGCGATTCGTGAGACAGACCGGAGGCATCCGAGGAGCAACGGAAGCGCCAGTCCGGAAGACCGTTTCAATGGTCCAAAGCCAGCGAAACGCAGGCGGGGAAAGTGGAGGCAGAGTGGATTCCGGGCGCAACTGCGCGACCGATGCAGAACGCGCCCGGATAAACGGATCAGGCCAGCACGCTGAATGACGAGACGGAACTGGAGGCCAATGTGCCGTCGGTCGAGTAAGTGCTCAAACCAGGCGGTTGCGGTGGGTGCGCGGCGAGATAATCCTGGAGCGAAGCCGTAAGGCTTTGGGCCAACAAAGTGTCATTCGACGACAAGGCGATTTGGAGGGATTTCAAAAACTCCGAGACGTTGTCCCCGATGACAGCACTAGTATCGCTGTTCGACTCGTGCTGCTTTGGCGCGTGCGCGAGAAGGTCAGCCAACGTACTTTGGGCCGTGGCCGTGTCGCCGGAGTTCAGTGCCTGCTCGATCGCGTCCAGCGCCTTGGCCAGCGGATTCGCCCGCCCCTCCGCGCCACCGGCCCCACCGGGAGGCTCGGGCGGCGGATTCGCCGCGAGGAAATCCTTGAGCGAAGCAACCGCACTCTCCGCTGAAGCCGTGTCGCCGCTCGCCAGCGCGCTCTGGAGTGAAGCCAGGAATTCACCAATCTTGGCGCCGGGATCGGAGTCGCTGCTGGATTGGTCGGTGTGGGCTTTCGGCGCGTGGGCCAGAATATCCGAAAACACGCTGTTGGCGGTTTCGGTGTCGCCTGACTCCAGTGCGCTCGCCAGCGAATTCAGCGAGTCTGCCAGGGGATTGGAGGGAGCAGCCCTCTGGGTGGAACTGCCAACGCTGCGCGCAGTGGCGGAAGTGAGTTGACTGAAATAGTTGTTGGTGGACGATAGGCCGGAGATGTTCATAAGTACGAATTGCATTTCACTGCTTATGCACGGCGAGGTTCCGCGTCGTGCGTCATTTGCTATCTGCGATCACTGTAAGCAAAAGGCCGCACTTGCGGATCGAAAGATCCGGTCCACTCCCAGTGAGCTTGTCGGCGTCCGCCGCGAGAACTTGAGCGAAATTGTATTTCCCTGGTTTGCACCCGGAGCGAACCCGGACTTCATCTCGCATTATTCGGCGTTGGTCACGCCCAAACCCGCGTTCATCTATTGTGGGGAAGCGATTTGAGCGCCGCGGTTATTGTCATCATGAAGATCGAGCATCGCAGAAACCGATGCGGTCAAAGAAAACAACCAACAAAAAACAAAAGGAAAATATGAAACCTCGCAAAATCATCGCCTTGGCCATCGCGCTTGGCGCCGCGCTCGGCACGTCGGCATTCGCGCAACCCGGTGACCACGGCAACGGTGGTCCCCACAACCGACCCGCGCCTCCGAATGCAGCCACCCTGTCAACCAACTACGCCGCATTGGTGTCGTACGACACCAATCAGGACGGCAAGCTCGACGCCGCTGAACAATCGGCCCTGGCGCAAGCTCTCGTGGATGGCAAACCCCAGCCGCCAATCCCGCCCCGCGGCCGTGAAGGGCAAACCCCGCCCACGCCGAATGCCGAAATGGCCAGTCACCTCACGAGGCAGATGGCTGCGCTGTTTGACGTGATCGCCCCATACGACTTCAACAACGACGGCCAGCTTGACACCACCGAACAAGCTGCCGTCACAGCAGCGCTCGCGGATGGAAGCTTGAAATTGCCGAAACCCTCCGGACCGCGCGGCGGCCCACCTGGTCCGCCCCCGGGCGTCGGTGACGCCCCTCCGCAATGAGGTCCCAAACCGGCAGGTCGGAACGCCCGGCTTGCGAATTGCCCCGTCGGCAAGCTCGCAGCCGGGTTAAACTATTTTTAAAGGACTTTCCGCCACCGGCAGCCTAATCTCCCCGACGATGAAGCCCGCGCTTCCCAATCTCTCGCTGCGACGATGCCTTTATTGGGTCGCTGGCTTCGTGGCGTTTTGGAGTTTCTTCCTCTCCGTAATCGCCACCCAGCATTTCATCAGCGGCGCTTTCCAATGGAAGGAGGCGTTTCAGATGACGTTGAATCAATGGCTGCCTTGGACATTTCTATCGCCGCTCATCCTCGCGTTCACATTCCGTTTCCCCATCGAAAGGGTCGGCTGGGCCGGGCGTACTCTGCTCCACGCATTGGCGTGCGCTGGCGCGGTGCTGATCTGCGTATCGCTGGAAGATCGTATCGCTCCGCCGGCGCCGCCGCCCTGGGCCCGCGAGGGGACTGAGCCATCCTACGGGCCGCCACCTGAGCGGGGGCGGCCGGCAATGTCCGAGCCTTTCCAAGCCGGGCAAAGACTGCCGGGCCGCGGACGCCAATCGCCGCCCTTCTGGTTTCGCGTCCGGTTCAACCTGCCCATCTACTTCATCCTTGCCAGCCTCGGCCATGCCTACGTTTTTTCCCGACGCTCGCGACAGCGTGAACGCCACGAACTCGAACTCGAAGCGAGCCTTGCCCAGGCGCGGCTGCAATCGCTGCGGATGCAGTTGCATCCGCATTTCCTCTTTAACACCCTCAATGCAATTTCCACGCTGGTTTATACGGATGCCCGGGCCGCCGACGAAATGATCGGCGGTCTCAGCGAGTTGCTGCGGCTTTCACTGGACAGCGCGACCGAACAGGAAATCCCCCTCGCGCGCGAACTGCATTTTCTCAATTGCTACCTGAGAATTGAACAAACTCGTTTTGGGGACCGCCTGCGCGTCGAGCAAAGCGTCAGCCCGGAAACTCTGGCCGCGCTGGTTCCGGCGCTAGTGCTACAACCACTGGTCGAAAACGCGATCCGCCACGGCCTTGAACCCAAGCTCGCACTGGGCATCATCGGCATCAGCGCCCAGCGGGTTGGCGACACCCTGCGCATCTCTATCCGTGATACCGGCATCGGGCTGCCCCCGGGCGCTTACGGCGCTAGCGTTGGCCAAACGGGCATTGGGCTGGCCAACACCCGTGCCCGCCTGCAAAGCCTGTATCCGAACCGTCATCGTTTCACGTTGCAAAACGATCCCGGCGGCGGCGGTGTCGCCGAACTGGAAATTCCGTTCCACACCGAAACCCCTTCCTCTCCTGTCCTGCCCAAGCCGTCATGAAAATCCGCGCGCTCATTGTTGACGACGAACCACTCGCCCGGCAACGCATTCGCCTGCTGCTCGCCGAGGAAAAGGACGTGGAAATACTCGCCGAGTGTGGCAACGGCCCGGAAGCACTTGCCGTCATTCAGCGCGCGCAACCCGACCTGCTGTTTCTGGACGTGCAGATGCCGGAGATGGACGGCTTCGGCCTGCTGGCGGCGATTCCGCCCGGGCAGATGCCTGTGGTGATCTTTGTCACAGCTTATGATCAACACGCTTTGCACGCATTTGAGGTGAGTGCGCTTGATTACCTGCTCAAACCCTTCACGCCGACCCGATTCCAAGCGACCGTCCAGCGCGCCCGTGAGCGGCTTGCGGCACCGGCGAAAGACGACACCGCCGTGGCCGCCGTGCTGGAATTGTTGGGCCGGCAATCGGGGACCAGCCCCTATCTCACTCGGCTTTCGTTCAAGACGACCGACAAAATTGTCTTCTTGAAAACCGAGCAGATTGACTGCATCGAGTCCGCTGGCAATTACGTCGCCGTCCAATCTGGCAAGGATACGCATATCCTGCGTGACACCCTCAACGCCTTGGAATCACGGCTCAATCCGGCTCATTTCCTGCGCATCAGCCGCTCGACCATCGTGAATCTTAACCACATCAAGGAACTGCAGCCGCATTTCAAAGGCGAGCATGTGGTCCTCCTCCAAAACGGCAAGCGCCTCACTATGACCCGCGGTCTCCGTGAAGTGGAGCAGGCCATGAAGTTCAACTGACCGCCCGCAGTTTGCCCGCCGGCGGCGAGAAGCCGGTTGGCTACGTTTCTTGCCTTATCATCGCAGCGAGATCGTTGAGGGCGATGACATTGCTCAAGCAGTCTTGAGAAACGCGAAGAGAGTCAGGCGTCCGCGACGTTTCGGGATTTGCCTTGTGCATGAGGTCTATACGGCCCGAGGGTAAGGCAGGCAAAGGTCAAACCCACCACGCACACAGTGAAACCAATCGCATTCGGCGTGCGTGCGGTCCATTTGAGCCAGGGCCAAGGGAAGTGGAAAAAGGCATAGTTCAAACCAAAATACAGCCACGCAGCCAGCAACAGCGCCCGCCGGGCGTACTCACGCCCGGAGAGATTCCGGCCAAGCTGACGGGCAAACCAAATCGCCGCCGTCGTGGTCAACGCCAATGGCAGCGCGCCATAGAACAACCAGCCGGGCACCGAACCAAGCGCGTGAGATTCGTAAACCAGGCTTTGAATGGTCTTGCCGAGAATCGGCACGGCAGTGATGGGCAACGCGAGCAGGAACGGCCACCAGCGTCCGCCGGCCACGGCGACCATAGGGATAAAGGCGATGATCAGGCCGGGATCGTAGAGCGCATTCGCCCATCGAATCTCGGTGAACTCGGATATCACGAGCATCGTGACGTGGATGCCCACCAGCACCCATTCGATGAACGGCCGGAGCGGGGCGTCGGTCGTGTCCGACATTGGACCAATATGCCGGCGGTTGAACCAAAGGCCGAGGCCGAGGCTCGCGCCCATTACGGCACCAAATGTGGTTTCCATCCAGTTCCACCAGTTCATCGCCGGGTCGAGCGTGACCCAGAGTCCGGCCTTGAAAACCTCTGGATTCCAAGCGTGAAACGATTGCAGGCACTGGCCGATGGGGAAACCGATTCCGCCCAGCATGCCCCAGAGTGCGAGATTGCGGGCCAGCCGGTCGCGGCGAAGCCAACCGGCCCACGCCCAAGCACCCAGCAGCGCGAATAGCTGACCACCCCAGACTTCCGGTCGCGGTTTGAGTTCGGCGCCAGCGGTGGGCTGCCACTGCCAGGAGGCAGAGAAATAAATTCGCGGCAAAATTTTGTTGGCAGGATCGTGCGGTGAATTGAGCACCCAAACTCCAATTGCACAAAGGGCCAGCATACCCAGCAGCAGGAGCAGAATTTCGCGAGACCGATAACGGACGCCGCCCAAACCCATGCCAAGAAACAGTCCAGCAAAGCCGATCCAGATCGCGCCCTTGATCCCCAAGCCCAACATACCCCAACGCCATGCGTCCCAATTTCCAATCAGCGGCGCGTTCTGGGTGAGCCCGATGGTCTGGCCATAGGTCATCGAACCCCCGATGCCCATTGCAATTGTGCCGAAAGCGACCGCTCGGGCCGCGGGCAACAAGGAAGCCTGCGGACAGAGCAGAAACACGAGCACGAGGCTCACGAGCAAACCCGCAATCATGGCCCCGGTTTCATGACCGTATTGTCCGCGAATACCCCACCCCATTCCGCCGGCCAGCGCCGCGAGCAAGACCGGTTGCCAGACGGGCGGGTGGGCGCATGCCGCGCTGGAGGAGTCCGGTGAGGTTGAAGCAGTTGAATTCATAATAACGGATTTGCGAGCCTCGGCTCACCGCCCTGGGCTCGCGAACCGTCATCGGTCCGGAACTGCGCGGTGATCATGGTTATGATTAAACCGGGCCAACTCCAGGAAGGCAAATCCATAACACCCACAAACGCACTTTGGCATTGCCGGACGCGATTCGATTGGTAGGTTTTCCCTGCCCGTGCTCCGGAAAATGTGCAACACGCGAATCAACAAATCTATGAACACCACCAAGCCAGCAAACAATTTCCCCAAACTTCACAACGCCATGTGGCCCGGCCTCGTCGGCAAAGGCAGTCCCGGCGCCGAACCGTCCATTGACCTCGACACGATGCTCGACCTCACCGCCAAGGCCGAAGTCAACGGCGCCAAGTTTGATGGCGTGGATTTGTTTCTCTACGACCCGCACGTGAACATTGATATCAGCGACGACGGCATCAAGGCGCTCGCTGACAAAATTCGTGGCAAGGGATTTGTGGTTGGCTCGGTCGTTGCCCCGGTGTGGTTTGAAGGCTCGGCCATGGGCAATGAAACCCAACGGGCAAACTGGGTCACCGCCGTGCGCAAGGCGTGTCGGATTGCGAGGAAATTGCGCGAGCTGGGCGTGCGCCCGTACGGCATCGTGCGCATTGACTCAGCCGCGGGCGTGACCGACTGGGAGAAGGATCCCAAGTGCCACACGAAGCTGATCGCCAAAACTTTCAAGGAAGGGGCGAAGGTCGCCAAAGATCACGGCGAGCGCCTCGCCGCCGAGGGGGAAATCTGCTGGGGCGCAATGCATTCCTGGAAATGGATGGTCACCTTGCTCGAAGAAGTCGGACAGCCGAAGCTCGTCGGCTTCCAGGCCGACATGGCGCACACCCTTCTCTACATCCTTAGCGATAACGCGCCAGAACATCGAATTGTGCCGGAAAACTTCAGTTGGGAGCCGGACAAATTTCACGCGGCGATGAAGAAGTTGACCAAGGCGCTGCGCCCGTGGACGATTGATTTCCACGTCGCCCAAAATGACGCGACGGTTAAAGGCAGCGGTTCGCACGACAAGACCGGCAAGCATTGCCTGGCCACGGACCCGAACGGCAAGTTGAACATCGCCCGCGACGCGGGCTATTGGTTGCGGGACGACGCCGGCAAAGTAACCAAGAAGATCAAGCACATCTGCTGGGACGGATGCATGTTCCCAAACGAAACGCTCAGGAAGCAACAGACCTGGAACGACATCCTGGCTGCCATGATTCAGGTGCGCGAGAACCACGGTTGGCGGGCATAATCTCTAACCGGTACCAGCGCAAGGCGAGTTCGAACTATCCAGTAATCGCCAGCTTTCTCGCATGCAATCTCGCACGCCCGGGAGCAAGCGCATGAAAGCGATCAGTTCTGCAAACAAAGGACGCCGGCCAGCCTGGGTTTTGCGCAGCGCGGGCTTCAGCGGGCGGGTCTACAGCCGCCAACCCGGGCGATAGTGGTGCTGAATGAACTCCTCCGCTGCCGGACAATTTTTCGCGCGCAGGTGCTTGGCATCCCACTCGATCCGGCATCCAGCGCGAAACGCCACGTTGCCAAGCAACGCCGCCTCGGTAAGCGGGCCGGAGTAGGCGAAATCTGAGCTTGATGGTTTTCCGGTCTTAATGCCTTGGATCCATTCGCGATGATGTTTCGTGAAGTCGCTCCCGATGGATTGTGGCTCGGTGTAGTCTGCGAAGTTCGCATCCCGCAAAACCACATGCCGGGTGTAGTCCGCCAGCAGGCTACCCTTCTCGCCAATGAACAATACACCACTCTGCCACTTTCCCGCCAGGCTGGACGGCAGCAGCGCGGGTTTTTTTCCGCCGTGATACCAAGTGAGTTGGCGGGAGCCGCGCAGGCCGTCCGCCGCCGGATATTCGTAGCGCACAATCAACCAAGGCGGCGTGGATTCCGGATGAACCGGCGGACCGTCCACGATTTCCACGCTCAACGGCGACCGCAGGCCGAGCGCCCAATGCGGCAGATCCATGAAGTGACACCCGAAATCCGCGATGGCCCCACCGCCAAACGCCCACCAATTCCGCCAACTGGCGGGCAAATACTCCGGATGATACGGGCGGGCGGCCACGGGGCCGAGCCAAAGGTCGTAATGCAAACCCGCCGGCACCGGCGGCGGGTCCGTGGGCAGGTCCTTGCCGCCGTAGGTGGCGTTGACCCACACATGAACCTCATGTACCGGGCCGATCGCCCCTTGCTGAATCAGTTCCACCACTTGGTGATAATTCCCGCCGGAATGAATCTGCGTGCCGATTTGGGTGATGAGCTTCTGTTTGCGCGCGAGTTCCGTGACGATGCGACACTCGGAAATCGTGCGCGTGAGCGGCTTCTCGCAATAGACGTGCCGGCCGCTGCGCAACGCGGCCGCCGTTGCCACGGCATGGGTGTGATCGGGCGTCGCAATGACGACGGCGTCAATATCCCGCTGGTCGAGCAGTCGCCGGAAATCGTTGTAGGTGGTCGCGCCGGGAAATTTCTGTTTTGCCGCAGCAAGATAGGTGTCGTCCACATCGCACAGCGCCACGATGTTTTCACCCGCCACATTCATCATGTCGTACTGGCCCTGATGCGCCACCCCGATGATCCCGAGGTTCAGCTTCTCGTTCGCAGAGATTTTCCGCGCGGGGGTGCGACAACCAACGAGGCAGAGTCCCGCCGCTCCGAGCGCGCTGCGCTGGATGAATTCGCGACGATTCATGACAATCCTTTAACTTCCCAACCCTTGCGATAACGCCGGCGGACGTATTGATTGGCTTCCGAAAGATTCGAGAACTTCAGTTTCTTCGCGTTCCATTGCAGGGTGGTTTGCGGGAAGTGGGAGGCCAGGCTGCCCAGCAGGATTGTTTCCGTCAACGGGCCGGCATAATCAAAGTTCGCCGAGGTCTGGCCGTTGCCGCGGCAAGCCTCCACGAACTGCTGCCAGTGATCGTTCTCGGTCACCTTCGGCCGCGTCCAGTTCTCGAAATCCTTTTCGGGAAAGAGCTGCGCTCGCGCGATGTGTGGCAGAAGCATCATCCCCTTCGTGCCGATGAACAGCGAACCTTGGTCGGGCAACTTCTCATCAACCAACGTCGGCTGGACCTCTTTCGGCGGGCGCTCGTCGCCATCATACCAAGTCACTTTTACCGTTTTGCCCTCGGTGAAGGCCGTGCCAGGAAAAACGTATTCGATGCGGGCATTGATGGCCCAATTCCATCGGTTTGGCGCCGGGCCGTCCGAGCGCAGCGAAATCGGCGCGGTCAGCTCCAAGGCCTTGAAGACCGGGTCGTAAATGTGGCAGCCCATGTCGCCAAATGTCCCGGTGCCAAAGTCGAGCCGCTTGCGCCAGTTGCCGGGATGGTAATACCCATCGCCAATGAACGGACGCGTCGCCGCCGTTCCCAGCCAGAAGTCCCAGTTGAAGTCCGTCGGCACCGGGTCCGTGCGGTCCGGACGCGCCGAAGGATCACCCCAAGCCTTGTTGCTCCAGGTGTGGACCTCCTTGATCTTGCCGATCGTGCCATCCTGGATGATGCGAACCGCCTCGCGGTAAGTCCCGCTGGAATGAATCTGGATGCCCATCTGCGTTACGAGCTTTTTCTGACGGGCGAACTCCGTGAGCCGGCGCGTTTCGTAAATGTCGTGCGTGAGCGGCTTCTGGCAATAAACATTCTTGCCGAGCTGCATCGCGGACATGGCGATGGCCGCGTGCATGTGGTCGGGCACGGTAACGTTGACCGACTGAATGGACTTCTCCTTGTCAAGCAACTCACGCCAATCCTGATAAATTTTCACGTCCGGGAAATCCTTCTTGAGCGCCCGGGCCTTGGTGAGGTCCACGTCCGCCACGGCGACGAGACGGGCGCGACCGCCACGGGTGATGCCTTCAATGTCGCTGCGCGCCATGCCACTGCTGCCGATACTGGCGTGCAGCAACATTTCGCCGGGCGGCGCCGCCCGCAAACCGCTGGTGACAAAGGGCGCTGCCCAGACCCCGGCGGCGGTCAACGCCGCCCGGCGCATAAACTCCCGGCGTGAGAAGGTGTTTTTCATGATAATTATTTGGTTGGCAGTTCGCGGATATAGATGTTCTTGAACCACAGCACATCACCATGGTTCTGCAATTCGATCTGGCCGCTCGGGAAAATCGGCAGGGCCCGATCCCAATAATTATCCAGCACTGTATCCCGCGTCACGAGTTGGCCATTGAGAAAAATATGGGCTCGCTCGCCCACCATCAGGATGCGAAAGCGATTCCACTGACCGATGGGTTTGTCGGCGACCAAGAGCGGCTTGCTCGGATTCTTCTGGTTGTTGTAAAACGCACCGGAACCGACTTCGCTGCCGTGCTTGGTGGGCAGGGTGAACGGATCCCAGATGGAGACCTGCGGCGAGCCGCGCAGGTAAATCCCGCTGTCCCCATGCTCCGTAATTTTCCAATCCACGAGCAGCTCAAAATTCGCGTAGTCCTTGGCCGTGCAGAGGCTGCGGCCCTTGCCATCGAACACGAATTCGCCATTCTCCACGCGCCAATGGGCACGCATGTCTTCGTCGGCTTCCTTTTGCGCCTCGGCCCTTTGTTCCCGCGTCAGCGCGGCGCGCTTGATGGGATTATCGTTGGGACCTTTTAACAACCCCTTCCAACCATCGAGACTCTTCCCGTTGAACAGCGCTGTGAACCCCTCCGGCGCCGAGTTGTCCTTTTCCTGGCGGGGCAGTTCCTTGATGCGAAGGTTGCGGAACTCCAGGTAATCGCCATGGCCGAGGAAACCGATGCGCCCCCGCTCGCGGAACAACCCAGGATGTTGACGAATAATCTCCGGGTCCGTGACATCGTTGAGATTGGCATCCACGATGGTCTTGCCGTTGACTACCACCTTGATCTGCCGGCCTTGGGCCGTGATTTCCTCGGTGTTCCACTCGCCCGGCGGTTTGAGCGCCCCGCGCTTGGCGGCCACGACGCCATAAATGGAACCATGATATTGTTCCGCGTGCAGCTTGCCCCACTTGCCACGGTCGGCCGCGCCATCCTCGAGAATCTGAATCTCCATGCCGAGGTAGGCCACATCGCCCCCCAGCGGCGCGCGGATGCCGATGCCGTTGTTAGAGCCATCCTCCAGTTTGAACTCGAAGCGCAGGATGAAATCGTCAAATTCCTGGTCCGTGAGCAGGTTCCCCCCGCCACCCGGAGCGCAGTAAATGACCCCGTTGGTCACGCCGTAGCCGGCGCCGTGCTTCCCGACGAGCGTCCACCCCGCCAGCGTTTTGCCGTCGAAGAGGGAAACGAACCCCGGCTCGCGCTGGGTGGAAACACACGATGTCAGAACGGCCACCAGCAGTGTGGCGACCGAGAGCAGTTTCACATGAGGGATAAGTCTGGAGGGGCTGGGAGAGTGCTTTTTCATTTTGGTCTTGGTGACGTAACGTTCGGCCCGGCGAGCATTTGCCAATTCTTAAAACCTGTCAAGCCGGCGTTTGGCCGCGCCGGCATTTTCAGATGCTTTCCCGAATCCAAAACGCTAATCTCCGCCATGATGATTCGCCTGCTATGCGTCGTCGCCCTGCTCGTTGCGCGACCGATCTTCTCCGCTCCCGTTTACTTTGTCGCCCCCAACGGCAGCGACGCCAACGCGGGCACCAAGGCAAAACCCTTCGCCACGTTGGAGCGAGCGCGAGACGCGGTACGTATGCGCAGAGCTTCCCAAAGCGCGGTTCGGGAAACAATCACCGTCTGGCTGCGCGGCGGCGATTATCTTCGCACCAACACCCTCGAACTCACAGCCGCCGACTCCGGCACGGCCGGAGCACCCATCACTTGGCGCGCGTACAAAAACGAGCCTGTTCGCCTACTGGGCGGGCGCACCTTGACCGGTTTTACCCCTGTCTCCGACGCGACGGTGCTGGCGCGGCTCGATGACACGGCACGCGGCCATGTCGTACAACTGAATCTCCGCGCCCTCGGCATCACCGACTTTGGCGAAATGAAATCGCGCGGCTTCGGCCGCCCCACGGTGCCGGCGCATTGCGAGTTGTTTTTCGATCATCGTCCGATGTTGCTGGCCCGTTGGCCGAACGAAGGTGAGTTCGCGAAAATCGCCGGCTATCCTGCGGGACAGAAAGACGAGCACGGCGGACAGCTTGGCGAGTTAACCGGCGGATTCAATTATTCCGGCGACCGTCCGCGCCGCTGGCGGGACACAAGCGACCTGTGGATTCACGGTTACTGGGCCTACGACTGGGCGAACTCTTACGAAAAAGTCGCTTCGCTCGATGTCGAACAACGCCTCGTCAAGACTTTGCCACCATACGGCCACTACGGTTTTCGAAAGGACCAGCGAGTCCATTTTCTGAATGTCCTCGAAGAACTGGATCAACCGGGTGAATGGTTTCTCGACCGCAGGTCTGGCGTGCTCTACTTCTGGCCGCCGCCGATCAAAAACCCAGCCGCCGGGACTTACCGCGCCGCGGAAACTTTACTTTCCCTCCTCGACCAGCCGTTACTCAAGCTCGCGGACGTTTCAAACCTCACTTTTAGGGGTCTGATTCTCGAAGCCACGCGTGCCAACGCCATCGAAATACGAGGCGGCGCGAGCAATCGCATCGCCGGCTGCCTCATCCGCAATATCGGCAACACCGGCGTGGTGATCGAAGGCGGCACCGGCCACGCAGTGGTGAGCAGCGATGTATCGGACACCGGCGACGGCGGTGTGTCATTGACGGGCGGCGATCGCCAGACGCTTAGCCCAGGCGGGCATTTCGTGGAAAACTGCCACTTCCAGCGGCTGGGCCGGTGGTCCAAGTGCTACGTGCCGGCGGTGGCAATGACCGGCGTCGGCTTGCGCGCGTCGCACAATTTAATTCAGGATCATCCGCACTGCGCGATTCTTTACTGGGGTAACGATCATCTCATGGAGTTTAATGAAATTCATCACATCGCGCTCGAGACCGGCGACGTGGGGGCGATTTATACGGGCCGCGATTATACGTTTCGTGGGAACAAGATCCGCCACAATTTCATCCATCACACTGGCGGCGTGGGCATGGGTTCCATGGGCGTTTACATGGATGATTGCGTAAGTGGCACGGAGGTTTTCGGTAATGTGTTCTACAAGGTTCACTGGGCGATGTTCATCGGCGGCGGCCGTGACCATCGCGTGGAGAATAATTTGTTCGTTGACTGCGACCCCGCCGTACGCGCGGATGGTCGTGGCCTCGACAAGTCCCCCGTCTGGCACAACATGGTGGACGATACTATGCGCCAGCGGCTCGCCGAAGTGCCGCTGGCGTTGTATCGTCAGCGCTACCCGGAGATGAAATCGCTCGACCGTTACTACGGCCCGCCGGAAGGCCCGGCGATCACCGGCGCGGCGTTCACCGGCGTACCACCCGACGACAACATGGTTGTCCGCAATGTCTGCGCTGGCAAATGGCTCGAAGCCGGCTGGCATGCGAAGCCGGAAAGCCTCCAGCTCGTCAGCAACTTGACCAATGCCTCCCCCAGCCTGGTCTCGACCCCAAACGACCAGTCGCCCGCGACGGACTTCACGCTAAAGAAAAATTCGCCCGCATGGACGCTGGGCTTTCAACGGATTCCCGTCGAACAAATCGGTCTGCATGAGGATGCGTTGCGGCGCGGGTTGAAGCGACTTTCCTCTGCAGTCACGCCAGAGAAATGACGATGCGCCCCAAAACTTGGGATGGGTGGACGGGTCCGGAGTTGTGCCACGGAGCCCCAGTTCACGAGTGAGTGCGAAGGACGGGCGAGCAGTTAAGCTTTCCGCGCCCCTTCCCATGCCACCCATTTGGCGGGCCAACGATTGACACCGCCCCGCCCGCCTGCCAATCATCCCAAGTATGAGCGACATCATTTATCCCCGCAGTCCCCGTGAAACCATGGATGGTTGGCCGCATCTGCCGCGTTACGTTGACAAAATCCGGTTGCACCTGGCCGGCAAGCTCCACGCCGATTACCAGAACAACTTCGGCAAAGGCTTCGATGGTTCGTGGCTTAAAGCCGCCGGCGTGACGCACGATCAGATGATTGCGGTGGTGAAGAACTCCGTCAGCGACGGCGAGGTATGCGATTGGGTCCGCCACCATGTAAAGAAATCCGCCACTGACAAAGCCGCGTTGCTTGCCAGCATGCTTGACTATCCCAAAGCCGACGACGCGGAAGGTATCGCCCGGCTCAAACTGCGCAAGGAACAGGCGGGCGTGAGCCATCGCAACGATATCACCAACTTCGTGGATTTCATTGACGCGGACGAGAAGCGGTCATAGCCGACCAAAACGGGGTTAGGCGTCCGGGAAAGCCGAAGTTCATCGAATCTGGTCAGTTACTCACCTCCGGCAAAGTCAAAGCCGGTTGGGAGATAACTAACTCTTGGTCGTTTAATTCGCTGACGTCAACTCCGTAGCAGTGAGTTCCAACATTCGGGTGGCCGCCGTGTCCCACGAGGTGGGATGTGGAATGATTGCCTGGGTTTTGATGGAGTTGCGCAAGATCTCCCGCGCTTCGCCCAGCGAGGGAATGTGGCGCAGGGCCAGCGCCTGCACGAGCACGTTGCCAATCGCGGCCGCCTCGGGCGAAGCCAGAATGACCGGCACCTGCAGCGCGTTGACCACGAAATGATTCAAAAGTCCGTTCTCCGCCGCGCCAAACAAATAGAGGCGGGTGAATTTGCTCCCCGTAAGCAGTTCGAGTTCCTGGAACGCCTTGCGATATTCCAACGCAAGGCTCTCGAGGACGCACCGGATGATTTGGCCGGGTTTGCGCGGGATTTCCTGACCTGTCTCCCGACAATAGGCCTGAATTTTCAACGGCATATCGCCCGGCGTCGCGAAACGCGGATCGGCAAGGTTGATCAAACACTCGAACGCCGGCGAGGTCGTCGCGAGATGCAGCAGCACGTCGTCCGAAAGCTCCCGGTCCTGTCCGATCCAGAACCGCCGGCACTCCTCAAACAGCCAGAGTCCGACGGTTCGTTTGTGGAAATTGGTTGCCCCCCCCAGACAGCTTTCATTCGAATAACCCAACTCCCGCGTCAATCGGCTGATGAGTTGCGTAGGCACTTCCGTGCCCATGAGCGATTCGCCTCCGATGCGCAAGTAGGCCCAGTCTTTTCCGTGGCCCAGCGGCAACCCGGCTAGCGCCGCTGATAGCTCGTTCGAACATGTGGCAATGACCGTGACATCTTCCAAGCCGGTCTGTTTTGCGACGTCGGGCCGCAACCGACCGAGCTTCGCGCCGGGGGAAACCACGGGTGGCAACATTTCCAACGGCCAGCCCAGCTCGCTGATCAAGCGGCTCGACCATGCGCGTCGGGCCGGGTTAAACAACTGGGTCGTACTGGCGAGCGACATCTCCACGCAACGATCACCCCCAAGCAAATGATTAAATCCATCCGCAAACGGCAGCAACCGGTGGTCGCGCTTGAGCCGGCGGGAGCTTTCAGCCCGCAACTGAAAAAGGGTGTTGGCGGGCCGGCTCTGCACCCCGGTTTCATCGTAGATCGCCTCGGCGGGAATCTTGGCCAGCACCGCCTTCAGCGTGTCGTTGGTCCGGGGATCGGCATGATGATACACCGGCGTCAAAAGGGTGTCATCGCGATCGAAAAGCATGTAATCCGCGCCCCACGAACTGCAACTCACCCCGGCCAGATTGACCTCTTGGGCGCCAACTTCGCTCAAGGCCAGCACCGTTTCGCGATAAATTTCAGGAATGTGCCATTGGAGGGCTTTCTTTTCGTTGTTGACCGGGGTCTTGAACCGTCGCAACTCATTTACCGTGAGCGTTTGGTTGTGCAAAGTGCCCAACATAATGCGACTGGTCCGCACGCCGAAATCACAAGCGACATAAAACTTCTCCATAAGCTTACGATTTCACGCAGAAGTTGTACCCAAAGGACCGAACCACCATTGCAACCCAAGCCCGGCATGGCAGGCCGTCGAGAATCGCCCCCACGGTATAACCCCGGGCCGTCTGACGGCTTGTACCAAATTCAGGCAGGCCTCCACCCAATCTTGGAATCGTCCCACCGCCTCGGACAGCGGCCGGCAACGGGCCGGACAAAATATTGCGGCTGGGCAATTGCCTGCACCCGGTGATCCATGCTAGTTTCCCGAACAGAAATTAACAACCAACGCACCCATTATGATCACCCGACGCCAAGCTCTCAAAACCACTGCGCTCATCACGGTCGCTGCTGCGACCGTGCCCGCCGCCATCGCGCAACCCGCCCCGACCGCCCCGACCGCCAGCGGCCCGTACACACTGCCGCCTCTGCCCTACGCCTTCGACGCGCTCGAACCGCACATTGACGCGCGCACGATGGAGATTCACCACGATAAACACCACGCCGCTTACGTGGCCAACTTGAATAAGGCCGTCGCGGATTACCCGGAGGTGTGCAAGAGGTCGGTCGAGGAACTGGTCATGGACCTGAACGCCGTGCCGGAGAAAATCCGCACCGCCGTCCGCAACAACGGCGGCGGGCACTACAACCATTCACTCTTCTGGCAGATGATGAAAAAAGATGGCGGCGGCGAGCCAGCAGGGGAACTGGCAAAGGCCATCGAAGCGAACTTTGGCAAATTCGCCGACCTCAAAACCAAATTCAACGAGGCCGCGACAAAAGTTTTCGGCAGCGGTTGGGCGTGGCTGGTGCTCGGTCCGGACAAGAAGTTGCATGTCATTTCCACACCTAACCAGGATCCGACGATTATGGACGTGGTTGCCAGTAATGCAGCGGCCAAGAAGGCCTTAGCCGAACGATATGGTTTGAACCCAGCGACGGGGACAACTGCAAACTCAGAAAAAATTCCATTGCTTGGCCTCGACGTCTGGGAACACGCCTACTACTTGAAGTATCAGAACAAGCGCGCGGACTACATCGCCGCTTGGTGGAACGTCGTCAACTGGGACTTCGTGGCCGAGCGATACGCGAAGCTCGCAAAGTAACTGCACACGCAGATACCGCTGTCCGATGGGAGTGCTTGGATCCACCTTCGCCCGCTGCTGGGGTTGGATGCAGCCCGGCTCTTGATTTGAAGCGTACGATGAAGAATTGGGCTTTGCCCAAATGTACAATTCATGCCTACAACAAGCGACCCCCAGCTAAAATTCTTCGTGCCCATCTTTCTCCATCCATGGTAAAACCCAGCCATGAGAACTCAACTTTCCCGCCGTTCCGCGCTCCGCAAGATCGCGGGTGCCTCAGCCGCCGCCGCGGTCACTTCAAGTCTCTCCCATCGCATCGCCGCCGCGGAAGCCGCGGTCGCTCCAAAACTCAAGGGCCGGATCAACCACTCCGTGTGCAAATGGTGTTACGGCAGGATTCCGCTCGAAGCATTCTGTGTTGCCGCCAAGGAGATGGGGCTGCAATCCGTCGAACTGCTCGAAGTGAAGGATTTCCCCACGCTCAAGCAGCACGGGCTCACCTGCGCCGTCGTCAGCGGCGTGCCCGGCGGCATCACCTCGGGGCTGAACCGCGTGGAGAACCACGACAAGAT
>JADLHS010000154.1 GCA_020848635.1 Limisphaerales bacterium | reverse complement strand
ATGACACCTGCATGTTGAGGAGATCGATCACCATCGGCGCGAATGCCACGACTCGCGAGTCTACGGCCGCCGTTGTCCACGTGGTCCATCCGCGCTTGCTGGCGCCGGTGACCACAAACTGGTTCACGGTGCGCTGACCTCCATCGGGAGTGGCCATGAATTGAGTAACCGTGTCAAGGGCGCGGACAGCGGACTTTGTCATGGGCAAACGCGAGAGCCATTTGGATTCGCCGGTCTCAAGAAACATGCGCCAACAGTACGCGATCTGCTCGTCCTCCGTGCGGGGCTCCGAAGCCGGATCGTTTAGGAAGGTCAGCGGCTGGTTCGGCACTTGCCGGAGCATCGCCGTGACCGTGTTGGTGTCGACCGCCATCTGCACAAGCATCGGGTCGTTGGCGGTAGGTACGCCGGACGAGGTGCTGCCGCCGGTGATATAGAGAAGCCCGGTCTCGTGAGAAACCGTGTCTGGAACCGTGATGACCATGTGATGTTCCCAGAGCGTGCGGTCGACGTCCGAGGAAGTCAACCAGTTCTGAGAAGACATATGAAAAACAAAATCCGTATATCCGCTGTGCGGGTAGGTCGCGAGCAGTTGCCACGAAAAGGCGGCGTCTGGCGCGGATACATAATCGTCGAGCGGTGTGGCAAAGGCCCGCAACGGCAATATCGAAAAGAGAATCAAGGCCAAGAGTGACAAAATATGCTTCAATGCGCATCGATACATTGCGGCAATCCCCCTGAAGTTGGCGCGACTACAATTCTCGCCCGCACTCTCTTGTGAAGATCGTTACGGTAACACGGTCTAGCACCCGCCGCGAACCGCCAAGGGGCAGGCTAACACCTATAAAGAAGCTTGTCAACGTACTTTGGACCAAGGAGTGACCGTGGCTTCCTTTGGTCAAGAATCAGGCAGAATCCTACTAGCGGTCAGTGCCGCTTTGATTTGCGGGTCTTGGTAGCGCCCGGTTTCCATGCCGGGCGGTATTCGGCTACCTCATTTCGCTGCGCGCGACATCTCCGCAATAAGGTGTCCGAGGGCCTCGCGCTTGCCGAGAAGAACATTGGGATCGCGCGTGAACGACACCAGATCGGGCACGAGCGTTTTGAAGTCGTTCTCTTTCTCGGCCTTCGCCACGAGCGCCGCGTTGCCGCCCTTCTTCTTCACGGCTTCCAGCAGATTCGCAAACAGCACGAGGTAGTCGTAGTCCTCAATGCCGTCGCGGATGGTGGCCAGGCGAATGGAACTCACCGGGCCTTTGGGGCTGGGGTAGATGAGACACCCGTCTCCGTTGCACGGCGTAACGTCGAGTTGATCGAACCACGGGTTCTCGCCCTGTTCGGTATAGTTGGCGGCCCAGTAGTGCATGCCTTTGATGCCCAGCACCCAGGATTGCCAAAACAGAATTCGATGCTCCATCGCCGCGAAATCGATGAAGAAATTGGCGTAGGGGCGCGGCGGCGTCTGGTTGACGTACCACCAGGTCTCGCGGCCCTTCGCGATCTCGCCGAGGAGCACCGTGCTGTTGACCGTGTCGAACACCGGCACGTGAACGGCCCAAATGTTGCAGATCTCATGTAGCAACGGCGACGTTCCGAACGTTGTCACAACCAGCGGAATGTCCGGTGCTGCCGCTTTCCACTGGGTCATACGTTCGACAAGGCGCGGCCATGCGGGCCGCAACGGTTCATCCGCAATCTGGCAAAATGCCTTTCCTTTTAGCCCTTGCTTGGCGACAAACGCATTCGCCTGGGCGAGTTGTTCCGGCAGTTCCAGCAGCGACGGCGGCACCGACACCGAGCTCGCGCCCGCTTTGAGTGCCGAGGCAAGCTTGGGGGCATAGGCTTTGAGCGCTCCCGCATAGTCGGGACTTTCCGCGGGCAGTTGCACGAGTTCGCGCAACGTCACGCGATGCGCCAGTCCCAAATTGAGATACGCGTCATCCAAGGCCTGCGGAGTCCCGGTGTACCCGAGGGCTTTGCACCACCCCGCGGCGTTGCCGGAATCGAAACCGAAGTCGGTCTTCAACGAAGGCGTCACCGGCAAGTCGAAGTCGAGCACTTCGACGCGCATAAAAAGCTCGATGGGATCGGATTGGGCCGAGGTGATGGCGATGGGCGCGACGTATTCGCCCGCGGGCGTGCCGGACGGTATGTGGACGGTAATCCAGAGCGGCTGACATTGTCCGCCTTTCACCGCGAACGGCTCGAACGGCGGCAGGGCATCCGGCCACAGGCCGGTGGGGCCTTCAAAGTGCGACGGGATGCGCACGGGATAGTACGCAACCGTACTTACGCGCACGTTGGATTCTGCGATGAGGTCGCCGGTGGAATCGTTGGTCAGCGCACCGACATTCACGTTCACGTCGAAGAGCTGCCGGTCGCTCGCGGGCCGCACGACGATCTGGACCGACTCGCTTTCGTTACGCGCCACCATCAGGCGCGCCGTGGGCTGGACGGTTCCCGCCGCCTGCACCTCATCGTCGGGAAAGATCTTTTCGAGGGCGCTCTCAAACCAGACCGCGGTGGGACCCTGCGCGGCAAGTGCGCGCTTCAAGGTGCGCTTACCCCGATTGAGCGCGAATGGCGCGTCGGACCACGGTTCGAACGAAACCCCTTCCGCGGGTGAGCCGACCACGAATTGCGTGTCGATGCCGCCGTGGGGCGATGCCGTGTCTTTGCCCAGCATGTAGTCCTTGCCGCCGGCGGTCAACCGGCCCAGGAATTCGTAGGCCCCCGCGCCCGGCGCTTCCCACGGGTACGAGCACCGAATCACGGTCCCCGGCGTAAGGT
>JADLHS010000153.1 GCA_020848635.1 Limisphaerales bacterium | reverse complement strand
GGTTGAACCCGCCCGGGAAAGTTTTTGAAATCATCCCTCCTGCCTTTTGCCTTTTGCTTTTGGCTTGGGTCCCTCACCCCAGCCGCGCCGCTGCGACCCCACACGACCATGCCGGGGCGTGGCCCATAGTTCCCGCCGGCCGCGGGCCCGCACTTGGTCCCGCGAACCAGGGCGCCGGCCGCCAGTCCAGCCGCGCGGCGGTGCGTTCCCAGCGGGCTTTGGCCGCTGCGCCGTGTCCGCACTGGTTTTTGCGGCTCGACAGCTTTGGGGTCGCGGAGTATGTAATTCTTCATGGTGTTGGCGCTTCGTTCATTCGCTGTCTGGGGCGTGCGTCCCACAACCGGTGGCTCGGCCACCTGCCCAACCGGTCGCAACCCACGCTTACTCCGGAGAGCAGACACCGCTTCCGCTTTCAGCGAAAGCCATACTGTCTGGTTCAAGATGATAACCGGCGTGTGCTTGGTCATTGCCGCCGTGGGTCTGCCGGACAGCAGCGCGGCGGCGGGCGAGGGGAATGTTACGGCCTCAGCGGGCCCGATCGTCCTCACCAACTCGATCTACCAACAGTGGGGCGGCCACAGCTTTTCCTATCTGCTGCAGGACGAAAGAACGCTCTACTACGCGGGGATTTACAACGAAAAGAAAGGCAAACCCTGGCCGAACAACACGTTCATCGTCGGCAGTCATCCGCTGTCGCGCAAGCCCAACTCCAAGCCCAAGTCCGATCGCGTGGCGCATGCGACAGTGGTCACCGACTCGAACGTCCAGCACTTCAACATCCCGCAGATGTTCCGTGACAACCGGGGCTATCTGCACGTCATCGTCGGCACCACGCTGCCCAGCGGCCGGCACGAGATTCGTTATTACCGCAGCGCCAAAGCGAACGATCTGTCGAGCCTGCTGGATCGGAGCGATCGGATTGAGGCCGGGCAGATCGCCGACTACCACACGCGGATGAACGTCGGGGTCAACCAGACCGGCGACCGGGCAGTCATTGTGAGCCTGGCTTGGAACACGCCCGGCCTGATGAACAATACGCTACTGGTCAGTTTCGGCACGAAGGTCGGGGACGACTTTCACTTCGCCGCGCCCAAGACGTACTACATGAAGATGAAAAGCATTTTCTACCCGCAGGTGGCGTGCACTGACTACGGGGTGGTGATTGTGGGCCACCTATATGATAAGGCCACCAAGGAGAAGGATCTGGTCACCAGCCTGCTGGTCCAGATCGACTGGGGCGGTACGGTCGTCAGCCGCAGGGACCTGCCCCACCCCAATGTGCCCACCGGCCACTTTACGACCTGCGACCTGCGGCCGATGGATCCGCAAGACTGGAGCAAACTGACGATCGCTCAGAGCATCTACTCGACGGAACCCGGCATCACGGAGGGCACGGAAATCTACGTTTACGACGCCATGACCCACGAGCTTACGCGGAAAAACTTCCTCGAAGGACCGGAAAATCCGGGCAAGTTCGTGGTGGTGGATGAACACTTCTCGTTTTTCCTGAACAATCCCAGCCATGGCAAGCACTGCGTCTGGCAGGGCGACATACTCGGGGGCCAGCAGATCACATATCAGCCACTTGTCGGCGGCGACATTACGGCGCTTGGCCACCCCTCCAGCACGTACAACTACCTCCCCAACGTGCTGACGGGCTCGGTTATGGATATGGACAACCTCTACTTCGCCACGGACGTCAAGAATCCCAACGACGAGGCGTATTCGCTGTTGGCCTACAAGTTGAGTGTCAGACAACCGCCGACTTCCACGAACCACCCCGCCGGGCCAGTCGCCGCGGAGGCCGGCAAGAAATAGAAAAGTCATCCGGCGCGGCGGGAAGGGATGACCGCGCGCCGAAGACTGCGCATCGCGGGTCCTGGAGCGATTTACCACGGGACGAATCTGGGCGGCCGGCGCGAAACGGCGTTACCAGCGCCGGCGGTCGCGAATCCAGCACGACTAGGATCCGCTCCCGCTACGCCGGCGCCGTGTCCGCATCGGTTTTTGCGGCTCGACAGTTTTGGGGCGCGGGGTATGAAGGTCTTCATGGTGTTGGCGCTTCGTTCATTTGTGGTCTGGGGCGTGCGTCCCACCACTGGTGGCTCGGTCACCTCCGCAACCCACGTTTCCTCCGGAGCGCAGACACCGCGTTCGCTTTCATCGAAAGCCATACTGTCTAGGCCGCTTCGAGCGCTATGAGATCAGAACGTTTTCCGATTTATGCTTCGATGATGTTCATGATTTCAGCGTGGTTGTTTCTGACGTTCATCCTGTGGAGGTCGGCTCGATATCTGGTCGAGAGTGGCCATCCGCTGTTGTATGCCGTTTTGATAATTTTGGTTCTCGCTTGGGGCATTATTCCCATTCAGATTGCTCAGTACGTTCGGGAGGTTCGAGCACGACGATGAGAGATTTGAGCTATGGCACCTTTGTGGCCATGCGCTGCAGCGCCTATGAGGGTTGTCAACCGGGTTACGGGGTTGGAGTAAGAGTTTTTTTGCGTGAGCCGTTCAACCCGCGGGGCGCAACGGAATGAAGCGGCGGCGCGCGCGCCAGCGGTGCGGCCCAGGAAGGTGAGCCGGCCCGCCCGGCCCGGGCTGGAAGCGTCCGGTCACTTCATCTCAAAAGCATTTTCCCTTTGGC
>JADLHS010000152.1 GCA_020848635.1 Limisphaerales bacterium | reverse complement strand
GAGGTGGAAACTTCCGCGGCCCAGAGTTGAAGCTTTTCACGTTCAAGCACCAGCGGGCCAGCGGCGGCGTTGGTGGGTTCGGCATCAGGAAGTTTCAGCGCGATCAATTGGCCCGGTTCGTACGGCACGCCGAAGATGGCGATGAGCTTGTCGTTGTTGTGAACGATGGTGGTGGCGTTGATGCCGGCGCGGAACAGCGGTACGCGCCAGATGGGATCGCCGGTGCGCGCGTTGACGCAGGCGACGCTGCCATCGCCGAGCGCGGCGTAGAACACGCGTTTGCCATTGTGCCAGGAAAGCTGCGGGTGCGAGAAGGAATTGTCCTTGGGCCGATCGCCGGGGCTGCTGGACCACACGAGTTCGCCGGTCTTTTTGTCGAAGGCGTAAAAGCGATCGGCTGCCGGGCCTTGCGCGCCCCAGTTGGCCGTAATGCCGCGCGTGATAACCAGATCGCCATCAATCACTGGCGACGCCGTGCGTGCGTTCGGAAAAGTGAGGCGGCCAAACTCCTCCATGAGCGAATGTTTCCAAAGCAGCTTACCGTCCGCGGTGAAGGCGGCGAGAATTCCCTGCGTGCCTTGGATGAAGACATCGCCGGTTTCGGGATCAATCGCCGGGGTGGCTGTGGCGTAGCGGAGATAAACGGTGTCGCTGATGAAATCGTTATACATCTGCTGCCAGAGTTTCTTGCCCGTCTCGGCGTCGAAGCACGCCACCCCTTCCTGCAAGTCCGCGCCCTCGCCGAGATAGCCCATGATATAGAGCTTGCCATTGGCGATGACGGGGGTGGATTGACCGGGGAAGTCGGCGAGCCAGAGCGGATGCTTGGGATCAACCTTGTCGGGCAGGCCGGTTTCGCGTGACATGCCGGTTTGTTCCGGGCCGCGCCAATTGAGCCAGCCCTGGAGAGGGTCGGCTTGGGCGCTCGAAATCAGCAGCCCACCGAGGGTCAACCCAACGGCGGCGCGGTGCAGGAACAAGTTTTTCATGACCATGGATTTGATGCTACGAAAACGGCTTTGACGCTAAGAGTCTTGTTCATGTTCAACGGGATGGCAAACGGAATTGTGAATAAGCCCGCTTCCCTGCCAATTCGTGCGTGCATTTTCAGGCCGGAGTGGCAACCTGAAGCTGCGTTCACCATGCAGTCATTTGCCAGACAACTCCGTGCGGACCGAGGCCCCCGTTGCATCATGCGGCGGGGCGGACAACTCCTGGCTTTTATCCTGTTGGCCCTGAGCGCCAAAGCGGCGGCGGCCGGGCGGGTGGACTACAATTCCCAGGTCCGCCCCCTGCTCTCCGACCGCTGTTACACATGTCACGGTCCCGATGACAAAGCGCGCAAGAAGAAACTGCGGCTCGATACGCGCGAAGGGATGTTTAAGGAGTTGGCGGACGGCCGCGCGGTGGTTCGGGCGGGCGACACGAACCGGAGCGAACTCGTGCGGCGCATCCTGACGGCCGACGATGACGATGTGATGCCGCCGGCGGATTCAAAGTTAAAACTTTCAGCCGTCGAGAGAGATTTGCTCCAAAGGTGGGTCGCCGAGGGAGCGGATTTCAAAGCGCACTGGTCCCTGATTCCGGTCGAAGAAGTCTTACCACCTCCGCCCCACGATACGAAATGGGGGCGCAATCCGATTGATGCGTTCATTCTGGCCCGCCTCGAAACCGAAAAACTTTCGCCCGCACCGGAAGCAGCGCGCGAAACCTTGCTGCGCCGGCTCGCGCTGGATCTCACGGGTTTACCCCCAACGCTGGCGGAGGTGGAGGCGTTTCTCAACGACCAATCACCCCAGGGCTACGAGGCCGCTGTCGAGCATTATTTGAGTCCACCCGCGTATGGGGAGCGCATGGCGATGGACTGGCTCGATCTCGCCCGCTACGCCGATACCTACGGCTATCAGGCGGACGTGGAGCGCGATCTGTCGCCGTGGCGCGATTGGGTGATCCGGGCGTTTAATGATAATCTGCCCTACAAAGATTTTCTGGTCTGGCAACTCGCCGGCGACCTCCTGCCAAACGCCACCCGTGACCAGCGCCTCGCCACCGCGTTCAACCGGCTACACCGGCAGACGAACGAGGGCGGGAGCATTGAGGAGGAATTTCGAGCGGAATATGTCGCGGACCGCGTGAACACCGTGGGCACGGCGATGCTCGGCCTGACGCTCACTTGCGCCCGCTGTCACGACCACAAATACGATCCGATCAAGCAGCGCGATTACTATTCGCTCTTCGCGTTCTTCAACAATATTGATGAGTCGGGGCTTTACTCGCACTTCACCCGGGCCACGCCCACACCCACGCTGCTACTGTGGCCGGAAGATAAAACCACCGAGGCGGCCGCGCTGAGAACCAAAATCAGTCAATCCGAAGCCCGGCTGGAAAAAATCTCCCGTGATGCGCAAGAATCGTTTCAAGCCTGGCTTCAGACCGATGGGAAAATTCTTCGGCCACAGCCGATGGCTCGCTTCTCGTTCGATAACGTCGTCAGCAACACGACCCCCGACAGTCTTTCGACCAACGTCGCGCGTCTGGAAGACGGTCCGGTGCTGGTGGCCGCGCCCGAGATTGAAAGCCCAACTAACACCAACGAAAACTTCGCCTTCCAGTTCAGCGGCGACAATCAAGTCGTCTGCAAAGAGGTGGGTGACTTCACGCGAACGGACCGGTTTTCGTTCAGCCTCTGGCTCAAGCCGACTGAGCGACAGGATCGCGCCGTGGTGTTGCACCATTCACGGGCGTGGACGGACTCCGGCAGTCGCGGCTATGAACTGGTGCTCGATCACGGCCAGCCGTTCTTCGGACTGATTCATTTCTGGCCCGGCAACGCCATTGCCGTGCGGGCGAAACAAACCTTGCCCACCAACGAGTGGTCGCAAGTAGTTGTGACCTACGATGGCTCCAGCCGCGCGGCTGGCCTGCGCCTGTATCGGAACGGAACGCCGCTCGAAACCGAAGTTGTGCGCGACAACTTATACAAGGACATCACTCATCGCACCGCCTGGGGCGATGGGGAAGTGGGCGGCATTCAACTCACGCTCGCCGCGCGTTTTCGCGACAACGGTTTCAAGAACGGATTGATTGACGACTTGCAGGTGTTTGATGTCGCACTGACGGCGCCGGAGGTGAAATTGATCACCGCACCCAACGAACCCCTCACCCTGACCCTCTCCCCTG
>JADLHS010000151.1 GCA_020848635.1 Limisphaerales bacterium | reverse complement strand
TGCAAAACTCGGCACATGATTCTCTTCGCGTCACGGAAGTTCTTCTCCTGGGCACTCAAGCAGTTTCGATTTTGCCAATGCCACGTCTGTTTAACTCTCTTGGTGGGAATGGTTGCATCCACCTTGGCACAAACCCCGGCGACCAACTCGCAAACGCAGTTCCTCAGCGACCAGCCGGAGTTGATTCTCGCGAGCGGACAGGGCTGGGGCGAGCTCGGCTGGAACGTTGCCGCGCACGCTGGAGACAAGGCCGGTGATCCACTCCGCATTGGTGATCGATCGTTCGAAAAAGGCCTCGGTCACCATGCCAACGGCTCGATCACCGTCCTGCTCGACGGTGCGTTCAGTGCGTTTGATGCCGAGGTCGGACTTCAGCCCTGCGCCGCCGTGGGTTCCGTGATCTTCCGCGTGTTCGTGGACGGCGTACAACGGTTTGAAAGCCCGGTGCGGCGCAGTGGCGACGCCCCGGTAGCAGTGCATGTTGCCGTTGCTGGTGCAATGGAACTCCGCCTCGAAACTGCGGATGCCGGAGATGGACTCACTTGCGACATGGCCAACTGGGTAAACGCGCGCTTGACGCGCTCCGCCAACCCGGGTGTCGAAAGCGCAGACCAGCGCGTGGACATTGGCCGGTTCGGGCGCGTGGTGACATGGGAGCCAAATCGAAATGACGGCTCGCGCGCCGACCGCATTCAGGAATTTCGGGCCGAGGATTTGTTCCTCGAACGCGATCTGACACCGGACGCCGATGGACGGTTTACGTTGCCCGTGGCGACGAACCAACTCGCTTGCGTGGGGCTGCAATGGCTGAACCGGCGTGCGCTGCGCGAAGCGCGTCTCGGTTTCGCCAGCGCAACGCAAGTTCCGCCGACCAACACCGTGCGGGTGGAAGGCTGGTTTGGCGAATCGGCCTGGCAGGGGGAATTCAAGCCGCTGGCAGGACAGCTTGAGCAGGCGGGCAACGAACTTGTATTTCACATGGCCGCCCGGGCGGATAAGGGCGTGCTGCTCCAGACCCGAAAATTGCGGTGGATTCTTCCTGCACGAAACGGCTCACCGCTCGTAATCCGCCCCCAGGCTTACACGCGCTCACGCTGGGCCGTGACAAATCTCGTGGTGCAAATCGCAAGCGCGGACAAGCAGGCGACGGCTGAAGTGGAGATCACCAACGGGGAGTTGCTGCCGTTGACAGCAGCGCCGTTGCGTTTAAGTATCAATGCGCCGCAACGCTTGCAGGTTCGTTACGCGCGGTTATCGCCGCTCAAGTCCGACCCGACAGTGCTCCAATTCCGCCTGCCCAGCGGCGCATTTGGCATCGCGGTGGAGGATGTTCTCCGCCAAGGTTCGGTATTCGTGCCCGACCACGCGCTCCTGGTCACAACCGAGTCGGAACAGCTCACGATCGCCGAGGCGCAGCGAAAAGTCGCGGCCTCCAAGACGATTCTCCAAGAGGTGCGCCAGTTGCCCGACCAGACCTATGCGCTAGCGATGGCGAAAACTCATCACCTCGCGCAAAGTGAGGGGCCGGTGATGTTATCGCTCGCCTGCGACAATGCGAAGTTCGTCGTCGAACGGGACGGCCGCGTACGTTTTCACACGAACATCGTCACCGACACCGACTGGTTCAAGAACGCGGGTGAACTGCGGCCGGAGTTTGGTGAGGGCCCCACGCAGTTGATTAGGCGCCACCTCGACGGCGGCTGGCTGCCATCCCCAGTGATGAAGTTCCTTAATGAGGGGGTGACGTATTTCGAACACGCATTCGTGGCACCTGCTGACGAGCCCGGCACCAACGCTGCGCGCCTCAATCGCCGTTCGGTGTGCGTCATCGAGTTTACCCTGAACAACGAGCAGGCAAAAGAATCCCCGGCCCGACTGGCGTTGAACTTCGCCGTCAACAGCCGCGAGAAGACGGCGGCAAGCATTGTACATTGTCCCCAAGGCTGGCTCGTGTCGGGTGAACAGGGACCGCTTGCGTTGGTCACTAGCACCGCGAACAGCGATCTGACAGCGACGATTGAAGAGGGCAAACTCGTGCTCGCTGGCATGCTGCCGTCACAGGGCACGGCACGTTGCGTGGTGTACCTGCGCGCACAAGATGAAGATCTGTTAAATCTGCCATCATTCGCCCAGCTCCGTGTCGCATTTGAATCGCACTGGAACGCCGTGCTCGCCCCGGCCATGCAAATCGCAACGCCCGATCCGCTGCTCAACGACATCATCCGCTCGTCCCAAGTGCGCTGCCTCATTGATGCGCGCAATGAGGCGGACGGACAGCGGGTTGCGGCCTGGATTGCCGCCATGAGCTACGGGCCACTGGAGAGTGAGGCGCATTCGGTCATTCGCGGCATGGCGTTTTTCGGCCACGAAGACTTCTCCCGCCGCAGCCTTGATTTCTTTATTCATCGCTACAACACAAACGGTTTTCTTACCACTGGCTACACGACCTTCGGCACCGCCTGGCATCTCTGGACGGCGGGCGAGCATCAGCAGCTTTATCACGACCAGGCATGGCTGCGTGCCGCGGCCCCGGAATTTGCGCGGGTTGGCGAATGGATTGTCCGTCAGGCCGACAAGACCATGTCGCCTGCCGCCGAAGGTCGCCCGGAGTCCGGACTCATGCCGCCCGGCGTCATCGCGGATTGGAACGCGTTCGCCTATCATTTCGCCAACAACGCCTACTATTACGCCGCGCTGCGGGAACTGGGAGGAATGCTGGCCGAAATCCAGGATCCGCGCGCCGGCTCGTTCACGACCCGCGCACGCCAATTGCGTGCGAACACGTTGAGGGCTTATCACTGGACACAAGCGCGGTCGCCGGCGGTTGCCTTGCGCACCGGCGCGTGGACACCGCATTATCCGTCGCAGGTTCACAGCCCAGGAGCGCTGGCGGACTTCTTTCCCGGCCAGGATGCCGGACGAAGTTGGTGTTACGACGTGGAGATCGGCGCGCATCAACTGGTGCCCACCGGTGTGATGGAGGCGGACAGCCGCGAAGTCGAACGCATGCTGGAACACATGGAGGACGTGCAGTTCCTGTCGGATGGCTGGTTCGATTATCCGGCGACGACCAACCACGCGGACTGGTTCAACCTTGGTGGTTTTTCCAAAGTGCAACCTTACTACACCCGCAATGCCGAGATTTACGCAATGCGCGACGAAGTAAAGCCGTTCTTGCGGTCCTACTTCAACTCGCTTGCCGCGATGCTCAATCCGGAAGTGCTCACCCTGTGGGAGCATTTCAACCACAGTGGCGCGTGGGACAAGACCCACGAGACTGGCTATTTCCTCCACCAGACCCGCGAGATGCTCGTCCAGGAACGCGGCGACGAGCTCTGGCTCGCGCCGCTCATCACGAGCAACTGGCTGAAGGATGGACTGAGTGTCGCCGTGACAAACGCGCCGACCCGCTTCGGGCGCGTCAGCTATCACCTCACGTCACGCGCGCAGAGCGGCGCCATCGAGGCGCGCATCGAACCACCCACGCGTTCCACCCCGAAAGCCATCGTGCTCCGGCTGCGTCATCCTGAGGGGAAGCGGTTGCGTACCGTCATGGTCAACGGCCAGCCGCACAACGATTTTGACCGGCAGAAGGAAACCATCCGCGTCGTGCCGAACGCGGTCAGGCCCATTACGGTGCGCGCGGAGAATTGAAATCATGAAGCGAGTCTTCGTTCTCCTGTTGCTCCTGTTCGCTGGCGGGGGTGTGGTCTGGGGCGGGACGAATGAGACCCGGACGACGGACGTTTCGTTCACCGCAAGGGTTGACGGTGCCGAGCAGCGTTATGTGCTGATGCTGCCGGCAGGATTACATCAGGATGAACCGCACGACCTGCTGATCGCCCTGCACGGTCACGGCTCGGATCGCTGGCAATTCATCCGGGACACACGCGATGAGTGTCGCGCGGCGCGGTACGTGGCGGCGACCCACACGATGATCTACCTCACGCCGGATTACCGCGCAAAAACTTCCTGGATGGGCCCGCAGGCAGAAGCCGATCTCGTCCAAATCATCGGTGAATTGAAAAAGACCTATCGGGTGGCGCGTATATTTCTCTGCGGCGGCTCGATGGGCGGCACGGCCAGCCTGACCTTCGCGGCGTTACATCCCGAACTCGTGGATGGAGTGGCGGCGATGAACGCGACGTCCAACCTCGTCGAGTATGGCGGTTTTGCGGCTGCGATTGCGGCTTCGTTCGGCGGCAGCAAGGCGGCGATCCCCGAGGAATACAAAAAGCGCAGCGCCGAATTCTGGCCGGAGCGCTTCACGATGCCGGTGGGCATTACGGCGGGCGGCAAGGACGACGTGGTGCCGCCACAAAGCGTCGGACGATTCGCCAGCGTACTAAAGGCGCGAGGCCGCAACGTGCTGCTGATTCATCGTGAGGATGGTGACCACTCAACAAACTACGACGATGCGCGAGCGATCCTGGATTTCGTCATCCAAAAGGCGCGACCCGGAACCGCACGCCATGATTGAGCCGAGGTTTTGGGGTGGCCGGGAGAAGTTCATTGTTACTATGATTAACCCGATGCGACAACGTCTCTCAACCCTTCTAACCTATTTAACCCTTTCGCTCCTGATTGCGCTGCGATTTGCGGGGAGCAGCTTATCCGCCGCGCCGTTGGTTGATAACTGCTCCGACACGTGGGTCGCGACCGACGCGCTCGGGCGCGAGGTTCCGAACTTTCCCGAAGTGCCCGCGCCACGAGCCGGTCGCACGGTGGGGATTTTCTACTTCCTTTGGCACGGCGCGCACGTTCAGGGGGG
>JADLHS010000150.1 GCA_020848635.1 Limisphaerales bacterium | reverse complement strand
GCCGGCAAGGCGGCGAGCGCATCGAGGCGCAATGTCGCGGGTTGGCTCGCGTCGCGTCCCAGCGCCAGAAGGGCCACGACGATCTTGGCATCGCCGTTCAGGGTCCGGGCGGCGCGCACGGCGGCTGGCAATATTCCGGCGTTCTTCGCTTCGAGAACGGACAGCACCGCTGCTTTCCAGCTTGCCGGGGATTGCTTTAATCCGGCGCTGGCGATGGCGCTCAAGGCGGCGACGCGCGTGTCGGTGCGGAAACCGGGCTGCGTGATGGCATCGGCCAGCAATTGCTGACTGACCTCGGCGCGGGTGAGAATATGCAACTGATGGTCCAACGCCGTGCGCTCGGCATCGGCAAGGTCGGAAGCCGTGAGTCGTTGCCGAAACCAGCCGGCGAGTTCGCCGCCCCAGTCAGGGTGATGGCTGAGAACCCAGTTTGCCGCCGCACGCAAGCGCTCGTCCGTCGCGCTCAGAAACGGCACAACCTCGGTCGGCCTTAGATCGCTGCCGTCCATCTGGTCGAGGGCGATGAGCGCGCCCCGCTGGATGGCGGGGTTTTCGGCTTTCAGACCGGCCCGCGTCGGGGCCGCGGCTTCGGTGTCAATCAAAGCCCGAATCAAAGATTGTTCGAGGACCAGGTCCTTGCTAGCGGGACCGATGGATTCCAAAATGACCGGCACCGACGGTTTGTCCCGCAACCGGCCCAAACCCTCGGCAGCAACGCGAGCCGCCCAGGCACTTTGGTCGTTTGACGTGGCTCGGTAGTCGGCAAGAATCTTAGTAAAGCGAGAACGCTCTTGTTGCGGAGCGGTCAAAACCGCCAGCTTGAGCGCGGCGACATTGTCCTTTTTGTCGCCCAGACCCGGTGGTTTGACCAGTCGGGCGTAAGCCGCCTTGCGGGCTGAGTCGGTCAACCGCGGCGACCCAACTTTTCGCACGCGATAAATCGCCCCGAGGATGTCCGGCTTGGCGAGTTGCGAACTGGGGCAACAGAGTTTGTACCAGCCGCCGGTGTCCACCACGAGCAGGCTGCCATCGGCATCGGGCAATACATCCGTGGGATGAAAATCCACGTTGTCGGACACGAGGAAATCGCTGTCGGCGCTCGCGTAGGTCGCGCCTTTCCGCTTCAGAACGTGCCGGGTAACCTTGCGCAGGTTGAAGGTCGTGGCGAAGAGATTGTCGCGATAATCGGGGCCAAAGCCATCGCTTTCATAGCGGGTAAGCGCGCACTCCGCCGCCGGGCCGGCTTGGTAGAATGGATGCATGACCTCCGGACTGGCGCGCTTCACGCGACCGTCTTCGATGACGTCATGAATCTTGCCGAACACGACGCCATAGGCTGCGTGGCCAATGCCGTCGCGAAACCCAGGCTGACTGAAGTCAATGAAAGTGCTGGTGAAGACCGTCTCGCCCTCGGACGTGAACGCAACTTCAACCGGGTTGTCCATGCCGCCGGTCATAATGACGTCCAGGTCCGAGCCGTCGGTGCGCGAACGATAGATGTGGGCGGCCTTGTCGTTCAACGTGCGACCGTTGCCCAGCTTATGGGTCTGCTCGGCAAACGCGCCTTTCGTCCAGTAGATGTAGCCGTCCGGTCCGAGATGCGGCCCGTGGACATCGTTGGCGCAGCCCGTGAGCGTATCGCCTTTCCACCATTCCTCGCGTTGATCGGACACCCCATCGCCATCGGTGTCACGGAACCGCCAGATGCTCGGCGGCGCGGCAACGTACACCCAGCCGTCATACCACAGGCACCCCTGCGGGAACATCACCTGTTGCGCGAACACGACTGTCTGGTCGAAACGGCCGTCGCCATCGGTGTCTTCGAGCCGGAGAATGCGGGCCGTCGGATTCTTGAGCTGGTCCGCTGGCTTGTCATTCGAGCCGGAGGAATCAGTGACAAACAGCCGGCCCTGATCGTCAAAACTGGCGCTAACCGGGCGCTGGATGCGATTGGTGCCGGCGGCGAGTTCAACCGCGAAGCCGTCGGGGACGACGAAGTTCTGGGTGGGAAACTTGTTGGTTTCCGCGGCGGGCGTGGTAATGACCGAAAGCGCGACGAGCGCGCATATAGTTTTTCCAGGATGGTGGATCATAAAAGCGGCAATGCGGCGTCGAGTAAAGCGACCCGGCGGAAGTTTGCAAGCCTTTCAAGCGGCGCATCGGCAAGCCCGGGCCGGGAATTCGCCGTTGCCTGCCCTTCCCCGGTCACCTAAACTCGCCACGCATGAAACATCAGCTCGATTTCGAGAAGCCGATCATCGAACTGCAACGCAAGCTTGATGACCTTCGCCAGCACCCCGAGACCCACGCCATGGGGATCAGCTTGGAAGAGGAAATCCAGCAGATTGAGGTCAAACTCGAGGAAACCCGCCGGCAGATTTACGCCAACCTCACCCCTTGGCAACGCATTCAGCTCGCCCGCCATCCCAAGCGCCCCTACACCCTTGACTACCTCAACTCCGCTTTCACCGATTTCCGCGAATTGCACGGCGACCGCCTCTTCGCCGAAGACCGCGCCATGGTCGGCGGGTTTGCCCGGCTTGGCGAGCACCGCGTTGTTGTCATCGGCACACAGAAAGGTCGCGACACGAAGGAAAACATCCTCCGCAATTTCGGCTCGGCCCATCCCGAAGGCTACCGCAAGGCACTGCGGCTGATGCGCCTTGCTGACAAATTCGCCCTGCCCATCATCACGCTCATTGACACGGCAGGCGCGTATCCCGGCGTCGGGGCCGAGGAACGTCATATCGCCGAGGCCATCGCGGTAAACCTGCGCGAAATGACCCTGCTAGACGTGCCGGTCATCGCCATCGTCATCGGCGAAGGCGGTTCCGGCGGCGCGCTGGGCATTGGCGTGGCAGATCGCGTGCTGATTTTGGAAAATTCCTATTACTCCGTGATCAGCCCCGAGGGCTGCGCCGCCATTTTGTGGAAGGACCGCGCTGCGTCCGCCAAAGCCGCCGCGGCCTTGAAGATCACCGCGAACGAGCTTCTCGCGTTCAAGCTGGTGGATGAAATCGTCCCGGAACCGCTCGGCGGGGCGCACACCGACCCAGCCGCCACGGCGGCAGCGTTAAAGTCCGCGCTTATCCGCAATCTGAACGAATTGCTCGCCATGCCCGGTCCGGAGCGACTCAAGAAGCGTTACGAAAAATTCCGTGCGCACGGTCATTTTCTGGAAAAGCCACCGACGCCAGCCGAAAAGAATGCCGTCCGCAAAACGCCGCGGCGGGCCGCTCACGCCGCGCCCGCTACGTGACCCAGCCGCGATCTCGAGGTTGGCGCATTGCAAGTCATGGCACGCATCGGGTAACACGCATAAACAGACAATGCCTGCGCTTTACCCGCTGACCTTTCAACCGATTTTCAAAACACGCGTCTGGGGTGGACGCAGCTTGGCGCGTCTCTACAGCAAGCCGCTGCCAACCGGTGCCCCCATCGGCGAGTCGTGGGAAATCAGCGACCGCCCCGGCGATGCGAGCGTCATCGCCCACGGCCCGCTGGCGGGCAAGGATTTGCATTGGCTGGTCGAAAACCACCGCGCTGACCTGCTCGGCGCCGCACGGCTCGAAGCCGGACGTTTTCCCCTCCTCGTCAAACTGCTCGACGCCCAGGAAAAACTCTCACTCCAGGTGCATCCGCCCGCACACAAAGCCGCGGAACTTCATGGCGATCCGAAAACTGAAGTATGGTTTATCGCTGAGGCGGCGCCGGGCGCGGAACTCTATGTGGGGCTCAAGACCGGGGTCACGCGTGCCGACTTCGAAGGGCGCATCCAGAATGGCAACGTGGCCGAATGTTTTCACCGCGTGCCGGTGCAGGCCGGCGACGCCATGTTTTTGCCAAGTGGCCGCGTCCACGCCATCGGCGCGGGCTTGGTAATCTTTGAAATCCAGCAGAACTCGGACACCACCTACCGCGTCTTTGACTGGAATCGCGTCGGGCTCGACGGCCAACCGCGGGACCTGCACGTCGCGCAATCGCTCGCGAGCATTGACTTCGACGACTTTGCGCCCTCGCTGGTCAGCGGTGCGGATACCGGCGGGGTCAATTGCCGCATTCGCAAGCTGGTCGGCGATCCGCTATTCAACGTGGAATTGGTTCGCCCACACAGTGCGGGCGTCATTCCGCTGCCCGCTTCACGGATGCAGATTGTCGGGGTGGTTGCGGGTGAGGTGCGGATCAGCGGTAGTTCGACGCCGGTTTTGCGCGCCGGCGATTTCTGCCTGCTGCCCGCATGCCTGGCGCAAGTCGAACTGATCGCCACCCCAGACGCCCAATTCCTTCGCACGGAAACGAATTGACCAGGCGGTTGATCAGTCTCTCCGGGCAATCAGGATGCGGTCCCGTTGCGTGTAATCGGACCGCACGGCTTCAACAATCCAGCCTGCTGTCGCGAACAGAACGCGGATTGCTGCCGCTTGGCCATCGCCAAATTCGAGCATGATCTTTCCGCCTGGTCGCAGCCAAGGCGCTGCCTCCGCCGCGAGCAGATGATAGAAGGCCAGACCGTCCGATCCACCGTCCAGCGCCTCACGCGGGTCGAAATCGCGCACCTCGGTTGGCAGGGTC
>JADLHS010000149.1 GCA_020848635.1 Limisphaerales bacterium | reverse complement strand
GACGTCAAGGACGTGACCGCGCAGCTTGGCTTCAATTACACGCGCAAGGACGGCACAACCCATTTGGATTACAGTCCGCGGGGAAAGCGCGCCCTGCTGGCCAAGGCTCATCTCAAAGCGCGGCAGAAAGCTGGTTCACTCTTCGGATAAAACTATCATGGCAACATTACCTGTCTCTGCTGAAGAGGTGATCGCCCGATTCGGGCCGTCGCTGAATTTTCCACCATCGCAGGGCTACGCCGGGCGTGACGAACCGGACGAAGTGGTGAAAACCCACTGCTGTTTTTGCGGCATGCAATGCGGGATTAAACTATTGGTTAAGGACAATCGCATCGTCGGCTTTGAACCGTGGGAGGAATTTCCGTTTAACGAAGGCCGGCTCTGTCCAAAGGGCGTTCAGCGTTATATGCAAAACAACCACCCCGACCGCCTGCTGGATCCGATTCAGCGCGTGGAAGGCAAGGGGTTCAGTCCGATTGGTTGGGACGCGGCGTATGACGGCATGATTGCGGAGATCCAACGCATCCAGGGGAAATACGGCAAGGATGCTTTCGCGATGCTGTCCGGCGTGTCGCTGACCAATGAAAAAAGTTATCTCGTCGGCAAGTTTGCGCGGGTTGCCCTGAAAACCAAAAATCTGGATTACAACGGCCGGCTTTGCATGGTCAGCGCCGGGGCGGGCAACAAGAAGGCCTTTGGCCTGGACCGCGCCTCGAACAACTACTCCGACTTGGCCCATGCCGAGGTCATCATGATTTGCGGCACCAACGTCAGCGAAACATTCCCGACGCTGACCCACTGGATCTGGCAGGCGCGCGATTTCGGGGCCAAACTCATTGTCGTTGATCCGCGGCTTACGCCCATTGCCCGCACCGCTGATCTGCATTTGCCGATCCGACCGGGCCGCGACTCTGCTCTCTACGGCGCGATTTTGCATCAGCTCATCAAGCACGACTGGCTCGACCACGATTTCATCGCCAACTCCGCCAGTGGGTTTGAAGAAGCCAAGAAAGCCGTTGAGTCCTACGATCTCGATTGGGCCGAACGCACCACCGGAATTGCCAAGGAGAAGATTCTGCAGGCCGCGAAATGGTGGGGGCCAGCCAAGACCAGTTTTCTGTTGCATGCGCGCGGGATCGAACATCAGAGCAAGGGCGTCGAAAACGTGCTGGCCTGTATCAACCTGGTGCTGGCTACCGGCCGCATCGGCAAGCCTTATTGTGGTTACGCTACGATCACGGGCCAAGGCAACGGACAGGGCGGGCGTGAGCACGGCCACAAGTGCGATCAACTTCCCGGCAACCGGGACATCGAGAATCCCGAACACCGCAAATACATCAGCAGCGTGTGGGGTATTGAAGAGAAGGACATGCCGGGTAGAGGACTCACCGCCTACGAGATCATGGAGGCGATTCATCGGGGCGAAATCAAAGGCCTCATTAGTATCTGCTTCAACCCACTGGTTTCCCTGCCGAACAACAACATGATCCGGGAGGCGTTGGAGAAGCTGGAATATTACGTCTGCATTGATTTCTTCCTGAACGAAACGGCACGGCACGCCAATCTCATCCTGCCGGGCTCGCTGCATGAAGAAGAGGACGGCACCGTCACCACCGCCGAGGGGCGCGTCGTGCGCATTCGCAAGGCGGTGAATCCACCGGGTAACGCAAGGACCGACACCAGCATCCTCTTGGAAGTCGCGAAGCGTTTGGGCGCAGAGAAGCATTTCACCTACGACTCATCCGAGGCGATTTTCAATGAGCTGCGCATCGCCTCCAAGGGCGGTACCGCCGATTACTTCGGCATCACCTACAAGAAGATTGAGGACAACATGGGAATTTTCTGGCCGTGTCCTTCCGAAGATCATCCCGGAACTCCGCGACTGTGGGAAGATAAGAAATTCAAGACACCGGATGGCCGCGCGCATTTCCATGGCGTGCCCTATCGCGATCCCGGAGAGATGACGGATGCTGAGTATCCGATGATCCTCACCACCGGACGGGTGGTCTCGCAGTATTTGAGCGGCACCCAGACCCGCCGCATCGGCAAACTGGTGGACCAATATCCCGAGCCGTTGCTGGAGATTCATCCCAAGACAGCCGCTTTATACAAGATCAAGAACCGCGAACTCGTCCGCGTTTCGACCCGGCGTGGCTCGGCTGAGTTTCCCGCGCAACTGGTCGAGACAATCCGCGAGGATACCGTTTTCGTCCCCTATCATTGGCCCGGTCGCAAATCCGTGAACCAGTTGACGTCCGGTCATCTCGATCCGGTTTCGAAGATTCCGGAATTCAAAGTGTGCGCCTGCAAGCTGGAACCGCTGGGCCATGCCGCGCCGTCCGCTGCTGAAACCAAAGCCTACGCCAGCGCATGAACACCACCGCGTTTCGCACGGATCAGGAGTTCTTCTTCGACCCGCAACGTTGCATCGGGTGCAAGGCGTGCGAAATGGCCTGTGCGGAATGCGAAACCAACGGGCAGACTTCGATGATCCATGTGGATTACGTGGACCGCTTTCTGACGACCCAAACCTCGGTCCAAGTCTGCATGCACTGCGAGGATCCCGTGTGCGCGAAAGTCTGCCCGGCCGACGCCATCACTAAGGACGAGTTCGGCATCGTCCATAGCGCTAACACCGCGCGTTGCATCGCCTGCTCAAATTGCGTTGATGCCTGTCCCTTTGGCGTGCCCAAGAAAGTCGAGCCCATCGACCTGATGATGAAGTGCAACATGTGTTACGACCGCACCAGTGCCGGAAAGAAGCCCATGTGCGCCACCGTTTGCCCCAGTGGGGCGCTGTTCTTCGGCAGTCGTGAACAAATCAGCAAGAGTCGGCCGAACAGCACGCCGGTCAACACGTTTCGATTCGGCCAGCAACTGGTCAAAACCAAAGTCAACATCATGATGCCCAAAGGCGCCACGGAACTCGTGGTGGACAGCGAATGAATACAGACAGCAATCTCCCAGAAAAGTCCGCGCCCGAAGTGGATTTCCCCATCGAACGCGTCGAGGCCGAACACGTATCGCGCCGTGAATTCACCAAGTTCCTTTGCTTCGTCTCCGGTGGCATGGCCGTCGGCAGCGGCTGGGTGGCGGCCAAAGACCGGCTCTTCCCGCCGCATCGCATTGAAGGCGAGGCCTTCGTCTGCAACGTCTCGGATGTGCCGGTCGGCGGCACTCATCCCTTTACCGTGGCCGGATCGAAAACGCAGTTCATGCTGATCCATCTCAACGACGGAAGCTGGCGCGCCTACGAACAGAAATGCACGCACCTGTCTTGCGCGGTCTTTTACCAGCCACAAACCGACAAGATTCAATGTCCCTGCCACAATGGGTGGTTTGACGCCCGCACCGGCACCGTGCTGCAAGGGCCGCCGCCACGTCCCTTGCCGCGCTTGGATGTCGTTATCAAGGGCGAAGACATCTACGTCACTGAACCCAAATCCGCATGAGCAACTTCCGCGAAGCCCAACGTCAGGCGCATCCCACCAAGACCAACACGCTGCTGCTGGGAATAATGTGCGTGTTGATTCTCATCGTCATCATGCAGATATGGCTGCTGACGGCGGCTTTGAATGAATCACTCGACGGTCACAACGCGGTGAAGTGGCCCGCGTTTTGGGTGTCGTTGCTTTTGTTCGGCTCGGGAGCCGCCTTGCTCCGTTACCTTCCTGCTCCCATTCGATTGCCAGCGCGTGAAGTGGTGCGCGAGGCTTTTCCTCATGCGGCGCTGGCCTGGCGCACGTTGGGCATCAGCGCGGTGTCTTTGGCACTCGCGTTTGCCGTCTGGTTCATGTGGTCGGCAATTCCGCTGCGATTGAAGGACGCCGGATTTGTCTTCACGCGACAACAGCTTTTCTGGCTCACGGCCACGCCCGTGTTGCTTGGCTCATTCTTGCGAATTCCATACGGCCTCATTGTTTCCACTTTCGGCAGTCGGCGCAGTTACGCCTTCGTCACGCTCCTGCTGCTGCTCCCATGTATCGCCACCGGCTTTGCCGTGAAGAATCCCACCACACCTTATTGGGTTCTGCTCGCGTGCGCCGCGCTGACCGGAATCGCTGGAGCGAACTTCGCCACTTCGATGGGCGTAATCAATCTCTGGTTTCCCAAACAGGCCCAGGGCACCGCGCTAGGAATCAACGGGCTGGGCAACTTCGGCGTGACCATCGCCCAGTTCACCATCCCGCTGGTGATTGGTTTTTCCCTGCTGGGCGCGTCGGGAGGGACTTCCAGCAAACCGGCGCGCTCGATTCACATCGAAAACGCCGCGTTCATCTGGATTCCCTTCATTCTTACCTGCTCGGCGGCGATTTGGTTTGGCACCAAGGATAACACGGCACCGCCCAAGACGCTTGCTTCCCAATTGGTGGCGGGCAAACGACTCCACACCTGGGTGCTTTCGTTTCTCTATTTCCTCACGTTCGGCTGTTTCGTCGCCATGGGCGCATCGTTGCCGCTCATCATCAAGGAAGTGTTCGCACTGGCTCCCGGCGGGGCCCCCAAACCACTGTTGTTTGCTCCGTGGGCAGCGGCGATTGCCACCGTGATGCGTCCCGTCGGCGGTTGGTTGGCAGATAAATTTGGTGCGGGTCTGATCACATCGATTTCCATCGGGACAATGGCCGTAGGTGGATTCAGTCTGACCGGCTTTCTGCAGCCGGATCAATTCACCGGATTTTTCATCGTCATCCTCGTCATTTGCGCGGCCGCCGGGCTCGGCAACGGCAGCGTCTTCAAAATCATTCCGCTGGTGCTGAGCAAAGAGGCGGGCGCAGCCATCGGCATTGTCAGTTGCCTCGGTGCCCTGGGTGGCTTTGTCCCGCCTTTATTGCTGGGCTGGACGATGGATCATCTGGGCGGTCCGGCCTGGGCCTACACGGGAATGGCGCTATTCGCCCTGGTGTGCCTGTTCGTAAACATCTGGTTTTATCACCGCCGCAGTTCTCCCACACACTGTTAATTCGAACGGCAGTGTCATCAACCGGTAGCTGCTGATTGCTTAATCCTTGTCCCGACCCGTGCGTTTCGACCCATGCCGGCCAGGGTGACATCGTTTGGATGCGTGTCAGGAACTCCCCCGGCAAAATTCCATCCGTCAGAATCCGGCAGCGCAATCCCGCGGAGCGTCAGGTCCTCGAGCTGCTTTCCAGATCGGCGGATGGCAGCCCAGTGAAAAGCTGACAACTCCGCAGTGTGTTGATGATGACAACGCCTTTGAATTCGTTGAAAGCGGAAGTCATGAAGTCAGCGTTCCATCAGTTTCTTGCCAGAAGTAAACCAACCAGTCCGCGCCCCCGCCGCGCTCGACCTTGGAGGCGAAACCTTCGCTGCCCAGTTTCTCGATCAACGGGGACGGCAGAAAGGGGGCGACAATGATGACACCCTCGTCCGGCTTGAGCTTACCCACGCGCTCGCGGATGAAAGGGAAGGGCTCGACGCCAGCGCGGATCATTTCACGCACATCGAAGCGTTTGAATTGGTTTAGTGAGGGCATCATGGGAACTTTCCTTTCGGTGTTCTGGGTTAGCCGCCGATGGCGGTCATCGGCCGACAGGGTTGGTATGCGCCGCGAAATTGGTGCTCCAGCGGTTTGCGTTGCAGCGCGGTGGCCAACAACTCCCGCACCGCCGCGTCATCGGGGGCGTGGCGCAACGCTTCCCGCAAATCAATCTCACCATGGTCGCCAAGACAGGGTCTTATCTTACCATCGGCGGTCAATCGCATTTTGTTACATGTCTCGCAGAAATGCAGATTCGTCATCGCGCCAATAAAACCCACCCGCGCGCCGGTGTGTTTCAACTGGTAATATTTCGCCGGGCCGAAGCCGAGCCGCCAGTTCGGCTGCGGAATCAATTCATCCTTCTGGCGCAGCAACTCCATCGCTTCGTGGACCGGCAGGAAATTCTTTTCAATCAACACATCCGTCGTAGTGATCGGCATCAGTTCGATCAACCGCAAAGGCAATCCATGCTCCGCCGCGAACAGCACGAGTGGCCAGAGTTCCTGCTCGTTCACGCCACGCATCAAGACACAATTCAGCTTCACCCGCTCAAAGCCGGCTGCCACGGCGGCGCGAATCCCGGCCAACACGGCCTTCAAGTCACCACCGGTGATGCGGCGATAAACCGCTGGATCGAGCGCGTCGAGGCTCACGTTGACCGTGCCCACCCCTGCGTCACGCAGCGGTTGCGCCAGTGCGCCAAGTTTCGTTCCGTTCGTCGAAATGCCGATGTGCTCCACGCCGGGAATGGTCGCCATCGCGCGCACAATCTCTGGAACGTCTCTGCGCACCAACGGTTCACCTCCGGTCAGCCGGAATTTACGGAAACCCATGCCTGCCGCTACGCGCACCACGCGGATGATTTCATCTGCTGTCAAATGGTCGGGCTGGCGCTCCCAACCTTTGTAACCTTCCGGCATGCAGTAAAGGCAACGCTCATTGCACCGGTCAGTAATCGAGATGCGGAGGTAATCCACCACGCGTCCGAAGGTGTCCTGCGCAGCGCTCGCGGTCGGCAGTGAGGTTGGGTGGCAGGATTGTTCGCTCATAATTTTTGCGGTTACTGAATGGTTGGCGCGTGCGGGTCTTCACCGCGCAAATGCGCCACGCCCTCACGGATAGCGGGCGCAAGAATCTCCAGGCACTCGCGCACGGCGGCAGGTTTGCCCGGCAGATTCACGATCAAACAATGGCCGCGCGTGCCCGCCGTGGCACGTGAGAGGATGGCTGTCTTCACCTTGGCCAGCGAAGTCATCCGCATCGCCTCACCAAAGCCGGGCAGTTCCTTTTCCAGCACGGCTCGCGTGGCCTCCGGGGTGACGTCGCGGACTGAAATTCCTGTGCCGCCGGTCGTCACCACCAAATCGCATTGAGCTGTGTCAGCGAACTCACGGAGCTTCGCGGCAATCAATTCAGCTTCGTCGGGCACGATGGCGGAAACGAACTCCGCCGCCGCGCTGAACACTTCGCCCAGCGCGGCTTCAATCTCCGGCCCGCTGCGGTCTTCATAGACGCCCGCGCTGGCCCGATCGCTGACAGTGATGCGGCCAATCTTCATTGCTTGGTCTTCTCCGTGACACGCACGCCTTCGATACGCATCTTTTTGTCCACGGCCTTGCACATATCGTAGAGCGTCAGCGCCGCCACACTGACGCCAGTCAACGCCTCCATCTCCACGCCGGTCTGCGAGGCGGTTTCGGTCACGCACTCGATTTCAATTGTCTCACGGCGCACACGGAAGCTTACGTCCACATGGCACAACGCGAGTGGATGGCAGAGCGGGATCAATTCCGCCGTGCGCTTCGCCGCCTGGATGCCGGCAATCTGTGCCACGGTCAGCACATCACCCTTGGGCAGCGCCTTCCGCTGGAGCGCGCGGATCGTGGCTGGCTGGCACACCAGCTTGCCGATGGCCACCGCGCGGCGGTGTTGCACCGGCTTTGCGCCGACGTTCACCATGCGGGCTGCTCCCGCAGCGTTGAGATGGGAAAATGTTTTGGAAGAACTCATAGGGTCATTTCAGTGGAAACAAATTCAACCCAACTGCTGCGCTCCAACCGTTGCGCTCCAGCCGTCACGCGGATCAACGCGTTGGCCGAGGCGAGGGACGTGAGATCGCCGGAACTGCTCCAGCGCAACGGCGTCAGCGTGGCGACGCCGTCATGCAATCGCCAGTGTGCGGGCCAGAACGTTTCGCGGGCGTTGCCATCCGCTGGCAATGCAGCCATCAGCACCCCGGTCTGGAAAACGGATTCGCCGGGCCGTCCGGCCAAAGCCTCCAGTGCCGCGCGAACGTAAAGATTCAGGCAGACGAAATGCGCGAGCGGATTGCCCGGCAATCCGAATGCAACGGTGTTGCCATGCTGGGCGACAATGAGCGGCTTGCCTGGACGTGCGGT
>JADLHS010000148.1 GCA_020848635.1 Limisphaerales bacterium | reverse complement strand
TTCGCCATCGCCTTGCGCTATGACCGCAAGACGATGAAAGCCCCGCGCATTGTGGCCAAAGGCACGCGGCTCAACGCCCTCCGCATTCGTGAGATTGCCACCCGGAATCAAGTGCCCCTTGTCGAGAACAAGCCTCTTGCCCGCATGATGTTCAAATACGGCAAGGTGGGCGGGGAAATCCCGGCGCAACTCTACGCGGCCGTGGCGGAAATTCTCGCCTACGTCTATCGGATCAACCGCTACCGCTATTACGCCGAGCAAAACCACGTATAACCCATGGCCACTCCCCCACCCAATTTCGCAAAAGCCGCCGCCAGCCAATCCGGCTTTGCGCGCCTCGCCCGACAGGGCGACCTGTGGCTGGTCCTTGGCCTGTTTGGCACGGTGCTCCTGCTGATCCTCCCCGTGCCGCCGATGGCTTTGGATCTTTTGCTGACCGTCAGCATCGCGATCTCGCTCTTGATCCTGTTGGTGATTCTCTATCTCGAAGATGCTTCGGACTTCACCGGTTTTCCGACGTTGCTGCTGGTGATTACGTTGTTCCGCCTGGCGCTAAACGTGGCTTCCACGCGGTTGATCCTGCTCGATGGTTACGCCGGCCACATCATTGAAGCGTTTGGCAACTTTGTCGTTCGCGGTAATTATGTCGTCGGCCTGGTCATCTTCCTGATTCTCGTCCTGATCAACTTTATTGTTATCACCAAGGGCGCGGGGCGCATCGCGGAAGTAGCCGCCCGGTTCACATTGGACGCCATGCCCGGCAAGCAGATGGCGATTGACGCCGAACTGAGCGCGGGTGTCATCAATGAGGAACAAGCCCGCACTCGTCGCCGCAAAGTCGAACAGGAAGCCGACTTTTACGGCGCGATGGACGGCGCGAGCAAATTTGTCCGTGGCGACGCCATCGCCGCCGTGTTGATCACCCTGATCAATGTCCTCGGGGGCTTTGCCATTGGCATCATGCAAAAAGGCATGACCGTCACCGAATCCCTGCAACGCTTCACCCTGCTCTCCATTGGCGACGGGCTGGTGTCCCAGATTCCCGCCCTCATCGTCTCGATGGCCGCCGGTATGTTGGTCACGCGAGCCGCCTCCAAAAATAGTCTCGGCCAGGAGCTCGGCAAACAGTTGCTCTTCTACCCGCGCGCCATGGTCATTCTGACCGTCATGCTCAGCATCTTTGCGCTCGTGCCCGGTTTGCCCACCATGCCCTTCCTCGTGTTGGCCATCATCACCGGTTGGACCGCGCGCGAACTCAACAAACGTTCCGGTCTCCTTAAAGCCAGCACCGCCGCCGCCACCGCAACCAAGGATGGGAAAGCCGCCGGCACCGCCGCGGCCGGCAGCCCGGGCGAAAAGCTGGAGTCCTTGCTCTCCGTGGACGCGCTCCAAATCGAACTCGGCTATGGCCTGGTGCATCTTGCCGATGCCCGCAAACATGGCGATCTCCTCGAACGCGTGACAGGCGTGCGCCGCACGTTTGCCACCGAGATGGGCATGGTCATTCCCCCCATCCGGTTGCGCGACAACCTCCAACTCGGCGCCAACGAATATCGTTTTCTCCTTAAAGGCAACGTCATCGCTCAAGGCAACCTGATGCCCGGCTACTGGCTCGCCATGAATGCCACCAACAGCAAAGTCACCCTCAAGGGCGTGCCTACGGTGGAACCGGTCTTCCAGTTGCCGGCCACATGGATCACCGATGTGGAGCGCAAATCCGCCGAGGCCGCCGGTTACACGGTCGTGGACGCCCCGTCCGTGATGGTGACGCACCTCTCCGAGACCGTCCGCCGTAACGCCCACGACATTCTTACCCGGCAGGACGTACAGTTGCTGCTCGACAATCTCAAGCTCACTCATCCCACCGTCGTCAATGAGTTGATCCCCGCGCAACTCACCGTCGGTCAAGTCCAGCGCATTTTGCAGAACCTCCTCACCGAGGGCATCGCCATCCGCAATCTTGCCGGCATTCTCGAAAAAGTCAGCGACCACGCGGGTGTCACCAAGAATCCCGACGAACTCTCCGAGCACGCGCGCCGCGCCCTGGGGCCGCAGCTCATCAAGCCATTCCAGTCGGACAACGGCCCCCTCCGCGCCATCACCCTGGATCCCAAATTGGAGCAGCAGATCGCCCAGGGCATTCGCCAAACCGCCACCGAGATCGCTTTGATGCTCGATCCGAAACTCGCGCAGCACGTCATGAGCACCTTGTCCCGGCACATCCAGAAACTGCTCGCGGATGGCCACCAACCCCTTGTGTTATGTGCGCCACCGATTCGCCTCGCGTTCCGGCGCTTTTTCGAGAGCACCTTTGCCGATCTGGCCGTGCTTTCCTATGCCGAAATTCCGTCCCGCGTCGAAATCCAAAGTGCGGCCATGGTGTCCAACCCCGACTAATTCATTTCCATGCCCGTCCACAAATTCATCGCTGCAACCGCTGCCGACGCCATCGCCCAAATCCGCGCGGCGCTGGGTCCTGATGCCGTCGTGTTGAATGTGCGGCGACCACCGGTGGAGGGGCTCGCCCGGTTATGGCAAAAGCCCAGCATCGAGGTGCTCGCCCATGTGCCGGACAGTGTCCCGCCTGCCATTCAGCCGGATGTGCTGGCCGAACTGCGGGAGGACTTGCGCGAAATCCGCCACCAAGTGGAAGGTCGTCCCGCAGCGCCAGCCGACCACAGAGTTGCATTCGCCGCCCGCAGCGGCCGAGGGGAGGCCGAAGGGCAGGGGGCGTGCGCGGCGGATGAGAGCGCCTGGATCCCCCGAACACTGCATGAAGATGTGGTTGCGGCTCGCCTCAGTGGCTGGTCACGTAACCCGGATCAAGCAGAGCCCGGCGAGGCACAGAATTTGTCCGGTTGGCGGGTGGGCGCGGTGCTGGAGCACAGCGGCTTGCTGCCGTTGCACGTCGCGAGCGTGGTGGAAGAACTGCGCGTGCAGCACGGCGACGTTCCGCCGAATTCGCTCGCCGAGGAATTTGAACTGGCCCGGAAAGTTTTGTTGGAGCGGTGGAAGCCGGCCGCGCCGGGCAATTCCGCCCACCCCGATCTCCACGTTTTCATCGGTCCGGCTGGCACGGGCAAGACCACCTGCCTCTGCAAATGGCTCGCCCAGACCGTGCTGGTGGAGGGTCGCCCCGCCGCCGTGTGGCGTTTGGACGGCCATGTGGCCAACACGGCGGAGTCCTTGAGTGTGTTCTGCGAAATTCTCGGCGTGCCGATGGAACGATTTCAGCCCGCGCGTCCGGCGTTCGACGACGGCGTGCTCTTCATTGATTTGCCGGGCGTGAACCCGGCGGACCCCGCGGGTCTGGCGGCCTTAAGCCGGCAACTCAGCCAATTGCCGTGCCCGCAAGTGCATCTGGTGCTGAATGGGGCCTATGAAACGCCGCTGCTGCTGGCCCAAGTGCGCGCGTTTGCTTCGCTGCCGATCACCGACCTCATTGTGACCCACCTCGATGAGGCGTCGCGCTGGGGGAAATTGTGGAATTTTGTGCTCGGCACTAATTACCCGCTGCGGTTCCTGAGCGCCGGGCAAAATATTCCGGGAGAATTTACCGCGGCCACCCCCGCGCGAATTCTGGGTCGTCAGTTTGCTCGAAAATGACCGGTTTGTTGGGGCGGACGGGCGGATCGAGCGGGGTGGCAAACGTTCTGCTAAACCGGGTTACGGGGTCCAAGATACATGAAAAAATTGATGATCATCGGCGGTCTGATCGGGTTCCTGATCGGCATCGTCTTTGGCCTGGCGCAGGGGGTCGCTTGGCCGGCGCTCTTCTGGCGGGCCAGTGTTGCCAGTTTTACTGCAGGGATGTTGATGCGGTGGTGGGGCGGGGTTTGGCTCCGTGGGCTACAGGAAAGTTGTGATCAGCGGCTCGCGCTAGAAGCCGGAAGCCAGTCCGCTCCACTGCGCGCGGCCAAGAAATAGAAGGCGGCCACTATGCAAACCACCGCTCCTACGATTCCCCCGCCCGCCCGCCTCGCTGGGCGACAGCGGGAAGTCGCCGAATGCTACAAACGAACCACCCCTGGCAGCGTGCAGGAAGCGGAGCGGGTGCAGACGCATTTGCCGCTGGTGCGCACGGTGGTAGGCCGGCTGGCGATGAACCTTCCGGCGCACGTGGATGTTGATGATTTATACAGTTCCGGCCTGGTCGGACTTTTGAATGCGGTGCGAAATTTTGATCCGCACGGCGGCAGTTCCTTTGAGGCGTATGCGCGGGTGCGCATTCGCGGGGCGGTGTTCGACGAATTGCGCCGGCTCGATTGGGTGCCGCGCTCCGTGCATGACAAGGCGCGCAAGGTGCAATCAATGATGCATGATTTGGAACAAGCCAGTGGTCAGCCGCCGACGGAGGAAGCGATGGCCCGGGCGCTCAAACTCTCCCTGCCGGAATATCACGACCTCTTGGAACAAATCCGCCCGGCGACGTTCGTCTGTCTCGATGCCGCGTCGGCCGGCGGCGAAGAAGAGGGCGACGGCAGCCGGCACGATAGCATTGCGGATGACACGCAACCCGATCCCCTCGAATGCACGGCCCGGCGCGAAGTGGCCGGCCTGATCGCGGAACGCATCACGCGATTGCCGGAGATGCAGCGCAAAGTGCTGGCCCTCTATTATTTTGAGGACTTGCGCCTGCGCGAGATCGCCGAAGCCTTCGGCGTGACCGAATCGCGGATTTGCCAGATACATTCGCAGGCCATTCTGGCCATCCGTTCATCTCTTGCCTGGCAGGAAGCCCGGGTGGAGAAAACCTCGAACATCCTGACCGCAGCATGATCATCATCATTGGCGCAATTATCGTCACGGTTTCCATTATTGGCGGCTTCATGATGGCCGGCGGCCATCTGGGTTCGCTGATCCAAGTCGCCGAGTTTGTCGTAATCGTGGGGGCCGCGACCGGGGCGTTGGTGATTATGTCGCCGAAGAAAGTAATCATTGATCTTTTCAAGTACACCCTGGCCGCGCTTAAGGGATCACCTTATAACAAAGCGGCTTACGAGGACCTATTCAAAGCGCTGTACGAGTTGTTCATGCTTGGCCGGCGCAACGGCATGATCGCGCTGGAAGACCATGTGATGAATCCCCAAACCAGCAGCATCTTTACGAAATACCCGAACTTTCTCAAAGATCACCATGCGGTGGAACTGCTCTGCGGCGGCCTGCGGCCGATCATTGACGGCAAGGTTAAGCCGGACCAGTTAAAGCTTCTGCTCGACACCGAACTCGACAGCATGGAAGAAGAACATCACAAACCGGTGGATGTGTTGACCAAGGCGGCTGATGCCATGCCCGGTTTTGGTATTGTCGCGGCGGTGCTGGGCATTGTGGTAACCATGGGTTCCATCGCCGGCCCCATCGAGGAGATTGGGCATCATGTGGCGGCCGCGTTGGTGGGGACTTTTCTTGGCATTCTGATTTCCTACGGCTATTTGAATCCGCTGGCGGTTAACATCGGCTTTCTTGGCCTTTCGGAGCTTGCCTATTTCCGCTGCATCGCCACGGCGGTGGTGGGTTTTGCCAATGGCATGGCGCCTATCATGGCGATCGAAGTGGCGCGGCGCGGGCTGAGCAGCGAACTCAAGCCAACCGCGGATGAATTGGAAACAGTTTTGAAATCGCTTAACTCCCCGGCGCCATCATGACCTTCGTCAGCACGCCCCCGGGCAAATCCTGAACCATGGCAAAGAAGCGGCATCCCCATCATGGCGGCGCGTGGAAGGTGGCCTACGCGGACTTCGTCACGGCGATGATGGCGCTGTTCCTCGTGCTCTGGCTCACCTCGCAAGATCAGAAAATCAAGGAAGCGGTTCAGCGCTCGTTCCGTAATCCGTTCGCCTCCCTTACCAAGGAATCCACCGGCATCATTCCGAATAAAGACACGTTGGCCGTGAAGGCACGCGAGGGCAACTTTGATTCCGCTTCCGCTGTCGAGTTGAACATGCTTCGCAAGATGGCCGACGATCTGATGAAGACTCTCCAAAGCAACCCCGAAACGCCGGATGAAAACCCCCTGAAGTTGGAAATGACGCCGGACGGCATGCGCATCAGCGTGTTTGACCGCAATCGCAAGCCGATTTTCGAGCCGGACACCGCGGAGTTTACCTCTTATGGTGTTTGGATCTTCTCCACGCTGGCTTGGGAGATTGCCCGCTATACCAACAGCTTCTCCATTGAATTGGAAGGTCACACCGAGTTGGGGCGTCCATTCCGGAGCGCAGATTATACCAGCTGGGAGCTGTCTGCCGACCGCGCCAATAGCGCGCGGCGTAAACTCCTGGCCCATGATGTGGTGCCCTCGCAAATCCGCAAGGTGGCCGGCTACGGCGAAACGCTGCCGATGGCCAACCTTGATCCTCACGATGAAAGTAATCGTCGGGTCGGCGTTCTCTTAAAACTGAATTCGGGCAGTCGCCTCTAAATATGTCCTCACCCTTTATTCCCTTCCTGGTGGTGAACCCCAATACCTCCGCTGGGCCGGTGTCGAATCGGGCCGAAGGCCGGCCACCGGCGGGCAATGCCTTCATCCCGGTGGTCGCCTCGTCCGCTGCGCCTTTGGCCAAGGCATCACCGAATGCTGGCCCCGCTCCGCTTGCCATGGCGTGCTCCGATCCATTGGTCACGCTCCAAAAGGATGGAGATCGCGTGACGCATATTCGCATCCAATGCGCCTGCGGCCAGGTGGTCGAGTTGGCTTGCGCCTATTGATTGGTGCGGTCATTCTTCAGGGGTGAGGTCGCCTCTTTTCCTGAGCAATCTCCGAAGGCGGCGAGCGCAAAACACCGGTCCTGATTTCCGTTCTTTACTCCGTTCGATTCCGTTTCGTAGTGGGGAAAAAATGCAGTTCGGCGCTGACGGCAGCGGGTAATTTTTTCCGCATTCCAAAGCGACCCATGCCGGATCCCTCGAAAACCGGCGGTTTTTCCTCGTGGCATAACCGGTGCTTGGCAGGCTGCTGTGAATGTGAGTTTGTACCAGGCGGCCGCCGCAATGAATGGAAATGCCCGTTGGCAGGAAGCGATTTCTGAAAATCTTGCTTCCGCTTCCATCCCGGGATTCAAGAAGCATAACCTCAGCTTCGACTCGATCCAGGCGGGCGTGATGCCGCAGGCGAATCTTGATCCCACCATGCACTTCACGCTGCCGCGGGCGACGAAGACCACCAGTTTTGCGGCCGGCGAACTGCGCTCCACGGGAGTCAACACCGACGTGGCCATCGAAGGCGCTGGCTTCTTCGAATTGCAATTGCCCAACGGCGCGACGGCTTACACGCGCGACGGTGAATTTCAAATTAGTCCCCTCGGTCAGTTGACCAACAAGCAGGGAAGTCTCGTCCTCGGCGAATCCGGTCCGATTCAACTGGACCACAGTAATCCCGGATCGCTTGCCATTTCCGCAACCGGTGAAGTCAGCCAGGCTGGCGAGGTGAAAGGCAAGCTGCGGATCGTGGATTTCAACCAGCCCAACTTGCTTACGCAAATCAGTGGTGGTTGCTTCATGGCGAGCAACAACCCCAATTTACAGTCCACCGAGGTTAGCCAGCCCGCCGTGCGCCAGGGCTTCCTCGAAGCGGCCAACACGACCCCGGTGACGGAAATGGCCAGTTTGATCAGCGTGATGCGCTCCTTTGAGGCCAACCAGCGGGTCATCCAACTGCAGGATGAGCGAATGGGTCGCGCGATTTCCGAACTCGGCAACCCCAATTGAATTGACGTAACTCTATGATGCGCGCCCTTTATTCCTCCGCTGCGGGAATGCAGTCCCAGCAGACGAACCTCGACGTCATTTCAAACAACCTGGCGAACGTCAACACCACCGGCTTCAAGAAAAACAAGGCCGAGTTCCAGGACCTGCTGTACCAGACCGTCCGTCCCGCCGGTTCCGACGCGGGTGGGGGCAACCAGATTCCCACCGGCGTGCAGATTGGCCACGGCTCCCGGTTGGTCTCGACCTCCAAGATTTTCACCACCGGCGAAATGACCCAGACTGGCGAGAAACTCGACGTGGCCATTCAGGGCGACGGTTTCTTCGAGGTGCAGATGCCGGATGGCACGAAGGCCTACACGCGGGACGGGGCATTAAAACTGGCGTCTGATGGCCGCATCACGACCAGCGACGGGCTGGTGGTGCAGGGTGGATTTCAACCCATTCCAGCGGGCACTACTTCAATTGCGATTGCGCCTACGGGTGAAGTGACCACCAACGGCGCCAATGGCTCCCAAACTTTCCGGGTTCAACTCGCCCGCTTCACCAACCCCTCGGGTCTGGAGAGCCTGGGTCGCAATTTGTACCGGGAATCGAAAGCTTCCGGGGCCGCCGAGATTGGTAATCCAGGTGAAAGCGGCTTTGGCGATCTTCAGCAGGGCTACCTCGAAATGTCGAATGTCAAGGTGGTCGAAGAAATGGTCAACCTGATCGTCGCCCAGCGCGCCTATGAGGTGAATTCCAAGGCCGTGCAGGCCGCCGATGAAATGCTGCAAATCAGCAACAACCTCCGTCACTGATGAAATCTCCCACCCTGCGTCGGTTGGTCTCGATCCTCTGCCTGTTGGTTGGGCCAGCGCTGCTGGCAACCCTGGCTGGCGAATCGCTCAGTTGGCCCCTCCGCCCCGCCGTCCAGGTGGATGGAACAGGAGTTTTTCTGGATCAGGTGATCGCCGCACCGGCCGCCGACATCCCGCATATCCGGCTTACCGCCGCGCCCGCCGCCGGGCAGGTATTGCACTTGAATCGAGTGCAAATCAACGAATTGCTCGGATTGCACGCGCCTGCTTTCGCCCGGACCAATCTGAGCGGCGCCGATCAAATCAAGATCAGCCGGCGCACGCGCCGACTTGAAGAGGTGGAAATGAAAACCCTCCTGACCGCGGCGTTGCAGCGGGATTTCGTGAAGGAAAAGGGGGAACTCGAACTTCGTTTTACCCGACCGTGGGCGACCGTGACGGTGGTGGAAGATGCCCTAACAATTAAAGTGGTGGACCTGCCTGCCGCCGGCGTGACTCCGAATTGCATTGTGCGTTTTGAGCTCCAAGCGGGCCCCGACATCTTGGGCAGTTGGCAAGTCCCCTTGCAAGCGCGCGTCTGGCGGGAAGTCTGGGTGGCCGGCTCGCCCCTGCAACGCGGTCAGCTCCTGCAGGACGCGGACGTGATCAAAGAGCGGCGGGACGTGCTAGTGCTGCGCGACGCCTTGCCGTCGCTGGCGCTTGATAATCCAGGCGTTGAGCTGGCCGAAAATGTCCCGACTGGCACGGCGTTGGCCGCGCGCTCGCTGCGGCTGCGCCCGATCGTACGGCGCGGCCAGGTGGCCGAGGCCTTGGTGCAGGACGGGGCCATGATCATCTCAGCCAAGGTGGAGATTCTTGAAGATGGCCTGCCGGGGCAGACTGTCCGGGTCAGGAATGTGAAATCGAAACGCGAGTTCCGTGGAAAGGTGCAAAATGAAGAAACCATCATTGTTACTCTATAAACTGGTCGCCAGCGGCCGTCAGCGGCATGCGGAAACCGAAGGGGCCCAAACTTCCAGCCCGATCGTCGCCGGCCTCCATGCGTCGGCGGCTTCCGCCGTTAGGGCAGGGCAGGGGTGCATCGCTGGAGTCGTTATGAGCGCCTGCTTCTTCGCCGCAGTCACCTGTGTCCCCGCCCAGTCGGTTTGGAAGGACGCCCGGGTGTCCTCCATGTTCAGCGACAAGCGCGCCAGCTCGGTGGGTGACGTATTGACGATTCTCGTTCAGGAGAACAACACCGCCTCGAAGGACAACTCCATCAAGACCGCCAAGAACACCAGCATCGACGCGGCCATTGCCACGTTCCTCTACAGCCCGGCGGCCAGCGGCCTGCTGACAAAGTCCGGCCAGTTGCCCGCCCTTAAAACCAGCGCCAAGACCGACTTTGATGCCGGTGGCCAGATCAACAACACCGAAAAGATGGCTGCCCGCATTGCAGTGCGGGTCGTGGATGTTCTGCCCAATGGCAACCTGGTGATCGAGGGCCGGCGTACCATCACGTTTGCCCGCGAGACACAGGATGCGGTGCTACGTGGCGTCGTGCGATCCGAAGACATCACCGCCAACAACAATGTTTACAGCTATAACATCGCTGACGCGACGATCAAGTACACCGGCCAGGGCGCCGTCTCCGAGACGACCCGCAAAGGCTGGTTCACGCGGCTGTGGGAATTCTTCACCCCGTTCTGATTGTCCATTATGTTACGCTTGCTTTTCATTGGTGGGTTGATCGGTGGGATGGCGCTTGTGCCCGGTGCCCGGGCCGGCTCCCGCATCAAGGATTTGACGATGATCGCTGGGGCGCGCGACAACCAGTTGGTAGGTTACGGCCTGGTCATGGGACTGGCGGGGGATGGAGACAAGAACCCCGTCTATACCGTGCAGAGCATCGCCAACATGCTCCAGCGCTTTGGCATCAACCTCCCGGCGGCTGCGGTTTCTTCCAAAAACGTCGCCGCCGTCATGGTTACGGCGGACATCCCGGCGTTCGTGAAGAACGGCACGCGGCTCGACGTGACCGTTTCGGCGATGGGCGACGCCCAGTCGCTTCAGGGTGGCGTCCTACTGCAAACACCGTTGCTCGGAGCGGATGGTAAAGCCTATGCCGTCGCTCAAGGCGCGTTGGCGGTCGGCGGTTTCATCGGTGGCACCAGCGGTCCTGGGGGCGCAACGGTGCAGAAGAACCATCCCACGGTGGCGCAGATTTCCGGCGGCGCGCTGGTGGAGCAGGAAATTCCCACCGAGATTGTGCGGAATAATCACCTCGAATTGTTGCTGCGCGAACCCGATTTCACCTCTGCGGCGCGCATGGCTGCGGCCATCAATCTGGTCTTCACCAACAGTGCGGCGGCGATGGATTCCTCCACCATTCGCGTTCTCGTGCCCGAGGGGCACGCGAGCGCGCCGGTTGATTTCATTGCCCGGATACAAGGGATTGAGGTGACGCCCGACGTTCCGGCCCGGGTGATCATCAACGAGCGCACCGGCACGATCGTTGCGACCTCACGCATCCGCATCGCCGCGTGCGCCGTGTCGCACGGCGACCTGACAATTAATATCGCGTCCACCTTGAATGTTTCCCAGCCCACCGCGATGAGTGAACGGGGCCGCACCGCCGTCACGCCAAGCACGGAAACGGATGTCGGAGAAGGCAGCGGCCGGCTGATCCCACTCCCGGAGATGCCGACGATTGAAAAAGTGGCCGCCGGGTTGAACGCCATCGGCGTTTCGCCTCGCGATATGATGTCGATCTTTCAGGCGATCAAACAAGCCGGAGCGTTGCAGGCGGATCTCATCATGCGTTGACCGATATGGAACTTTCATCAATCCATCGCCAGGTTCACGCAGCCGACATGCCCATCGAACGGCTCGCGGGCAGTGCCAATGTTCCAGAGGCTGACAAGCTCGCCGAAGTCAGCCGCCAGTTTGAAGCCGTCCTGCTGCGGCAAATCCTCAGCGACGCACAGAAAAAGGTCTTTGCCTCCGCGACGAATCCCGACTCCGTCGCGAGTGGCGTTTATCAGGATATGGTCACCGATCAACTCGCCGAACACATCAGCCGTTCGGGCGCGTTAGGTCTCGCCAGCACGCTGAATAAACAATTGCAACACGAAGTGAAAACCGCCCATCCGCCAAAGGGTAACCCCAAGGTATGATTGAAAGTCTCCAGAATCTGATCGAGTCGTTGCGCGAGGAATTGCAGCA
>JADLHS010000147.1 GCA_020848635.1 Limisphaerales bacterium | reverse complement strand
GCGTGCAAATCCTCGATGATGACCCGGTCCTTGATCGTTTTACACGGCCGTTCGTCGGCGGTCAGGCCGTGGAGATGCCCGCGCTTCATGCCGCCGCCATACAACAGCACGCAGCCGGCGTCGGTGAAGTGGCGGTGCATCCCGTAGTGTTTCGGGTCTTCGACTTTGGCCGGCACTTCGACCTGATCCTTGATCAACTTATCGGGTTTGCCTTCGATCATGGCATCGCGGCTGAACTCGCTGGCCAGCACGATCAGCGTGCGGTTGAGCAGCCCGCGCGCCTCCAGATCGAGCACGAGCTGGGCGATCGGCGCGTCAATCTGCTTCTTCATCGAGACCAGCCGGGCGTGGCCGTTTTCGTGGGTGTCCCAATTGAAGAAGGGGATGTATTCGGTCGTGACCTCGACATAGCGGGCGCCGACCTCGGCCAGCCGCCGGGCCAGCAAACAGCCCAGGCCAAACCGGCCAACCATCTGGTCTTCATACTTCGCGCCAAACCGGTCGCGCTCCGCCGTGAAGCGCTGGGCGGGTTGATAGCCGGGCACGTATTTCCGGACGCTCTCGAGCGGTTCGAGGGACAGATCAAACGCCTTCGCCGCCGGCGAACTCAGGAGGCGATGCGCGTTATCGAGCGACCGCAGGAGCGATTCCTTTTGATAGTCGCTGCCATATTCCCCCACCGGGCTGGCGGCGAGGAGTTTCTTGTAGAACTTGTTCCGGTCCTCAAACCGTCCCGGCGTCATGCCGCCGGGCGGCCGCACCGTGTCCGTGGCTTGATCGGGGAACGGAATGTTCAGCGGGCCGTATTCGCTGCCGAGAAAACCGGCGGTGGTGAAGGCTTTCAACTCCTCGCCCTCGCCGTTGTCAAAGCGCTGGCCGATGTTGATGAACGCGGGCACCGCGGGATTCAACGGCCCGAGCGTGCGCGCCATGAACGCCCCAAGATGCGGCGCGGCCACGGTCTGCGGCGGCGCATAGCCGGTATGCCAGTGGAATTGATGCCGCGAGTGCAGAATGAAGCCGAGATCGCCTGCGGTGTAGGAACGAATGAGGGTGCCGCGATCCATCACGGCGGCCATTTTTTCGAGGCCCTCGGAAAACCGGATGCCGTCCACCGCCGTCGGGATGCTGGGGAACGTGCTGAGGAACGCGTCCGGGGCCATGCCTTTCTCGAACGGCGTGTAGCGTTTCGGATCGAAGGTCTCCGTGTGTGCCATGCCGCCGCCCATCCACAGGACGATGACGGTGTCGGCGGTGGCTTTTAATGATTCCGCGGCCGGGTCCTCGGCGCGAACCACATTGGGGAAACGCGCGGCCAGCGCCCCCAGCGTCGCCGTGCTCGCGGTTTTCAGAAAGTCGCGGCGCGACCAGCTTGATTTGGTAATCATCGTTCGTTCCTCAATAAATCAGTTGAAACTCCGGCATCATCGTCAGCCCCCAGAGCAAATCTTCGACGCCGGTTTTCTGGACCGGCTGGCCCACCAGGCTCGCCGCCAACTGCGCCTCCGCCCGGGTTGGCTTGCGGCCCAGCGCCCGGGCATAAAGCTGCGCCACCACGTCATTCGCCGGCGCTGGGACCGTCAGCATTTTTTCCGCGCCGCGCGAAAACACCTCCGCCAGTTCCGCGCCGTTGGTCAACTCCAGCGCCTGCAAGGTGGTCGCCGCACTGGCGCGCGAAGTCAGCACTTGTTCGCGGTTCGGTCGGCCCAGCGCCACTTGCAACGTATCTGCGCCAACGAGGGCGGCGCGGGTGCGGGTGAAATGATTGGTTGAACCATCGGCCCGCCGGAATTGCGTGGCCGGTTGGTCATACCAGACCCCGGTGAGCGCGCCCACGGCGTCCCGGAATTGTTCGGCCGACAACCGCCGCACTTGGGGCCCGCGAAAAACAAAATCGCTGCCGACTTGCTCCGTCGCCGGGGTCGCGGGAAATTGGTAGGCCCGCGACGTCAACATCACTTCGATCAAATGCTTCACGTCGTAGCCGTGATCGGCGAAATCCTCCGCCAGCCAGTCCATCACATCCGGGCTCCACGCGGGCTGTTCCATGTCGTCGAGGGGCTCGACGAGGCCGCGCCCGAAGAAGCGCTGCCATAACCGGTTCACCAGGGTCCGCGAAAGTCGGCCGTCCGTGCGCTGAGTCATGAGTTTGGCCAGTTGCTCCAGCCGCACGGTCTTGTTCGTGGAACTCGCCAACTCGCCGAACTGGGCATAGATGAATTTGGGCGCGGCGATTTTTCCGGTGGGTTGGTCGCAATGCACCATTTCAAGCGGGCCATCGGCATAAACGCCCGCCAGCCCGTAGGCGTCCGCCAGCGTCCAGTCGTTGACAAAGCTGTCGTGGCAGCTCGCGCACTTGAGGTTCACGCCCATGAACACCTGCGAGACGCATTGGGCCGCCTGCATCGCCGGGGTCTGGCTGGCGTTCACCACGCCGCGCCACACAATGCCTTTGGTGAAGCCTTCGCTCGCCGGGGTGGGATTCACCAACTCGGCGACGAACTGGTCGTACGGCTTGTTCGTTTCCAGGGCGGTGAAGAGCCATTGCGTGATCTGTTTGCGCCCGCCATCAATGTAACCCGTGCCCTTGTAATCATTCCGGAGCATGTCATTCCAAAACGACAGCCAGTGCAGCGCGTAACCCTCCGGGTCGGCGAGCAGGCGGCGGACAAGTTGCGCGCGCTTGTCCCGGCTCCGATCCGCCACAAAGGCCGCCAGCGCGTCCGGCGGCGGGAGCAGCCCGACCACATCGAGATACGCCCGCCGGGCAAAGGTTCGGTCGTCCACGAGCTGCGGCGGCTGGATCTGGTTCGCGGCGAAATACGGCGCCAACAAACGATCAATCGGGTTGGCATTCCGGTCCCGGCTTTTGGGCATTTCCGGCCGGCGCGTGGTCAAATTGGCCGGCGCGATGCGCGCGAACGTAAGGTTGGCATCCCACGGCGCCCCCTGGTCAATCCAGGCCCGCAACACGCCGATCTGGTCCCGCGTGAGCTTGGTGCCCTTCTTGGGCATGACGCTGTCCGGATCGAATCCCGCGACCAGTTCCACGAGCAGGCTCTCGGCGCTTTTGCCCGGCACGAAGCCCGGTCCGGAATTGCCGCCCTTGAGCAGGGTCGCCCGCGAATCAATCTGGAACTCGCCCTTTGCCCGGCCGCGGCCGTGACACTGATTGCAACTGGTCTCGAGGATGGGCTTGATTTCCTTGCTGAAACTGACGATGTGCGGCGCGGGCGGCGGCAATTGCGCCACCTGCTCCGGCGTCAGCGCGGCCAACGCGCGGGAAACCGCACCGAGCAACAGTACGGACAGCCAAGGGGAACAAGGTGATTTCACTAGGCGGTAGTCTAGCGCCAAGACCGCCAAAGGACAAAATAAAATGTCGCCGAACTTGGGGTGAAATCCAGGCGGGTGGCGATCGTAGCGGCAGGCCTCCTGGCCTCCCGTGGAGCCGCGGCTACCAGCCCGGCGGAAAATGACGTGCGTTCCTCACTCGATGGGAAAGCAGGCAAGCTGTTGCTTCATCCGGCCGCTTGATTCCGGGCGGCAGGCTGCCGCCCTCCCCGTCAGGCCGGGATGCCTGACGCTACCCAACTTCGAAATTTAGGTTAAACTGGCCTCACGATGAAACCGATTCGTTTGCTGTGCGCCCTCGGCCTGGCCTTGGTCACGGTGGCGGAACTGGACGCCGCCGAAGCCCTGACGCGCCGCGAATGGCTGGTGGATGGCGTCCGGCGCGAAGCCTTGGTCTATGTTCCCCCCTCGGCCAAATCGGCCGCAACCCCTGTCGTCTTCGCGTTTCACGGTCATGGCGGGACGATGGGTCACGCCGCGCGGACGTTTGGTTATCACACGCTGTGGCCGGAAGCGCTTGTGGTTTACCCGCAGGGACTCCCCACGCCGGGGAGGTTGACCGACCCCGCGGGCAAGAAGTCCGGCTGGCAAAGCCGGATCGGTGACCAGGGCGACCGGGACTTGAAATTCTTCGACGCCCTACTGGCGGCGCTCCAAGCGGACTATCGCGTGGACGAAAAGCGGCGGTATGCCACGGGTCACTCGAACGGCGGCAGCTTCACGTATCTGCTCTGGGCGGCGCGGGGGGACCAGTTTGCGGCCTTGGCCCCGTCGGCGGCGCCGGCGGGCCGGAATCTGGCGTTGCTCAAACCCAAGCCCGTGCTGCATGTCGCCGGCGAAAAGGATGCCTTGGTGAAATTCGCCTGGCAGCAGCAAACCATGAACGCCCTCCGCAAACTCAACGACTGCGGCGAAGGCAAACCGTGGGCGAAGGACTGCACCGTTTATGAATCGAAGCGGGGCGCGCCCGTGGTCACCTTCCTCCATTCCGGGGCGCATCAGTTCCCGGCGGCTGCGCCGGCGCTGATCGTCAGGTTTTTCCAAGAGACTGTGGCGCCTTGAGACGGCGGGTCGAAGTCGCGCCGGCTACGGGCCGTTGCGGGCGCGGTAGAAAAGGGACGGCGCCGACCCCGCCTGCGGCGAAACGATGTGGACCCGCGGGCCGGGGCTGTTGGTGGTGAGCAATTTCGGCCACGCCCCGGCTGACAAAACGTTGGTGTACTCGATCGTCACGGTTTGACCGTTGGTGCAGAGGACATCGAAACTGAACGCGCCCGGCGCCCAATTGGCATTCGTGAGGACCAATGGACCGGTCACCGCGCCCCCCGTGGTGATCAGCGAGAAGGTCGTGTACGTCGCCCGATAAGCCAGCGTGGCGTAATTGGCGTTGGTGGCCCCCACAAACCGGAAGAAACTGATCGTTGTATCGTAATTGGAATTCGGCGCTAGTGTGCCGGCGGGGATCGTGAACGTGCGGGCGGTGCCCGTCAGCGCTCCGGGCGATCCGACATTGGTGGAGCCATAGACGCTCCCGGCGCCACCGGCGATGTCCACGGCGATATAATCAGACGCTGTCCCGCCGGCAAAGGCATCCCAGCCGAGCACAAACGCCTGACTCGCATCCACCGCCTGCGCGGCCGGATAATTGGTCAGGTGCGGGGCATTGGGTTGCGCCAGGCTGTTCGTGGTCGGCAGGTTGACCACCACTGTCTGATTCGAGGAAACCGCCCGGACGAGGAAACTGTAGTTGCCCGCCGGGTAGGTCGCGTCGTAGTTGCTCAGGCTCGTTTCAAAGCCCGTCAGATAATACATCTCTGCGTGGAGCGGGTTCTTTGTCAGATTCGCCACCGCGGCGGTCGGGAGCGTGAGCACCACATTCGTCGCCGTGCGATTCGAGGAGAGCGTGGTGCCGGCGCTGAAGAAGTAGGGCGTGGTTGGATCCAGCATCGGCGCCGCCGCGGCGGTTTGCGCGTAGTAATGCACCTTACCCACGGAGAAGGTCGTGAGGGCATTGGTGCCGCTCCCGGTGCCGCCGCCGGTGCCAGTGCCCGTCATGAAAAACCCATCGGTGGTCCCGTCCAAAAAATCCCCGCCCGGATTCTGGCCTTCGACCGCCCAGACGATATTGGCGCTCGCCGGGAACGCGGGCGAGGGCGTGCAGGTGAGGATTGTATTGGCCGCGTTCCACGCAGCCGAGATCGGCAGCGGAGTGAGGGGCGCGCTAAAGTCGCGAAAGGTGGCAAAAGTCACGGCTGGGTTCGGATCCATCGCCTCGCTGAAGGTGAAGACCACGGCTGCCGAGGGCGAAACCCCGCTGGCAAAATTTGCCGGCACCGTGGAGCCAATGGTCGGCGCCGCCAGGGCTGACGACCGGAGCCACAACGTCCAAGTGAGGATCAGAATTCCAAGAAAATGACGACGCATAGATGATACAAAAGGTTTGATTCTACTTTAGATAACATAAGCCACAACCCGCCGGGCTTGTCACGCATAATCTTGCTCCAAACCCGGCGGGAAATTTGGTTTCCCCCGCCCCGGCGCGTGGGCTAACCCTACTCCCGGAAACGATTAAACCCTTACCTGGCTTGCAGCTTTACGTCAGTCCCTGGTGACCGTTTACTGTGGTCACAAATGAAGCTGAAGATTATCGCCTGCCTCGTCATCCTCTGCTCTTGGGCCCTTCCGGCGGCGGAACCTGGCGAGCCGGTTCGGGCCGAACTCAATGGGTTGCGGGTCGCCATTGACCCGGATTCGGGGGGCTTGCGGGAACTCGAATATGACGGCGTGAAGTTCTTGCAGGCCGGAACCGGGAGCGCCTCGTTGCTGGATGCGGCATACCCTGGCTATGGTTTTGAACCGCTGCGGCTGGGGGCCCGGCATTCGCGGGATGCCCGCGTGGAAGTTGCGGACGGGGGAATTTTAATCACCTGGCCCTCCTTGGGAATGAGCCGCAAGTTTGAACCCATAGGATCAGTGGCAGCGATGGTGCGAATTCGGCCCGCCGCCGATGGGCGTTCCCTCACATTGGCGGCCTCGGTGGAGAACCGGTCCGAGCTGACCATTCCTCAAGTACTGTTCCCAGATTTGGCCGGGCTTCAGCCGTTTGGCGGTTTGGAAACCACCGAGCTCCGCACCTGCGGGGGCGTGCAGCGGCCCTTTCGCGACCTGGCCCTCCCGGAGGACGAAGGCCGCTGGTACGCCAGTCGGCGAAACTGGCTGACGCTGAAATCGGGCGCGTACGACAAATCCATGGCCGCCCGGTGGCTTGACCTTGGCAGCCTTAAGGGTGGGTTCAGTCTCTTTCCGAAACTCTGGAGTTGGGGGCCGTTGACCGAATCCGGCGAACCGACTTCCGACCGCGTCCTGCTCCAGCTTTCGCAAGTGGACCGGACGCTTCGGCTCATGTGCGAACACAAAACACTCATTCGGCCCGGCGAGAAATGGTCCAGCCCCGAGTACGTTTTGACCCCGCACCGAAACGGTTGGGCCAAAGGCATTGAGCCGTTCCGCGCCTGGATTAAGGAAAACGTTCAGCGCCCCCATCCGCTACCCAAACACCTGCGCCAAACCCTCGGCTATCGTAGCGTGTGGCTGGCCCAACAATATGCCGTTGCCGATGCGGCGGCGCCGACCATCGTGTGGCGGTTCCGCGATTTACCCGGCTTGGCGGATGAATGTCGGGCGCACGGTTTGAATGAAATGGTGGTCTGGCTGTGGGGACCTTGGGAGATTCCGCAGCAGCCGTCGCCCGAGTTGGGCACGCTCGCGGAGTTCAATCGCGCCATCGCCGAGTGCCGGGCCAAAGGCGTGAACGTGTCGTTGTTCGTGTCCGTCATGACCATGCTCAACCCCATCCCCGCCAAATACGGCCAGACCGATGGCCGCGAAGACTGGGGGTATCACACGGACTTCATCCCGATGCTGCGCCCCTATTACGGCAAGGCTTCGCGCGGTTCGTTCGCGGACCCGAATCATCCGGGCTGGCAGGCTGATGTCACCGCGAGCTTGTTGCAGATGGTGGAACGTGGCTGGACTTCGATCACCTGGGACCAAGCCATGCACAAGCCCGCGGCGCCCAACTTGGAAACGGTTTTTGCCACAGTGCGCGCTGCCGCCAGCGAAAAAAACCCGGCCGCCACTTTCGCCGGGGAATGCCTCAACAACCTCGACCTGGACAGTCGTTGGCTGGACTACACCTGGAACTGGGCGCTGTTCGATCAACCGATGGACTGGCGTGCGCTCGTGAACGCCTATCCCACGCCCCGTTTCAATGTGAACGTGGGAACCTCGCCGCGCGCGGTGAAACAACTGTTCGCCGACCACCTGTTCCTGAATGTGCTGCCCTCGAAGCCGGACGGTATCAACGGCTCGGCCCGCATCACGGACCACCCCGAATTGGCCACGGCGCTCACGGTGTGCGCCCATCTTCATGCACAGTTTCAAACCTACCTGGAAGACGGGCGACTGATTGGCGACAACTTTTTGTCCGAGCCGTGTCGCGAAGCGCGGGTGAACGGCTACCTGCTGCCCGACACCGCCCTCATCGTAGTGCTGAATACGGGAACGCAACCACGTTCGATCTCCTTTGCCATGGCCATGGCGCCTTGGCTGCGTTCACCGTCGGGTCGTTATGCCATCACCGCTTACGACGAGTCCGGCATCAACCGCTCCACCCGGAGTGAAGTCGCCGCCACCTGGAAGGAAACCACCGGCGTCCTCGCCCCCAACGAACTGGCGCTCTTCGAAGTTGTCCCGGAGAAATAAAGATATAACGACGGCTGTGGACAATTGGGTTTCCTGAGTGACGGCGGAATTGGTTTCCAACGTCGCGAACCGATCGCTAGACTCTCCCACAGAACATAATCATGAGCAGCTCCAAGCGCATTCCCACCGATGGTGGAACGAGTTTCGGCCACAATCCCTTTGCCGCGCTGTCCAGCGCCGGCCTCCCGCCCGCTCCCGAAAATCCGCCGGCGGCCAATCCCGGTGGGGCGAGCGTCCCCGCGAGCCGGCTCGTCAGTAGCCTCGCCCCCCCAACAGCCGCAAAACCCGCGAAGAAGAATCGCGGCCGCGTGGACATCATCCGCGAGAAAGCCGGGCGGGGCGGGAAAACCGTGACGGTGGTGCGGGGCTTTGTCGGCATTGGTCTGCCCGAGAAGGAGCAACTGGCCAAGGCCATGCAGAAGGCCTGTGGCACCGGCGGCACCGTGAAAGATGGCCAGATCGAGATTCAGGGCGACCAACGCGAGACGGTCGCACGCATCCTGACCGAGGCGAGTTTCCGCCCCGTGTTCGCCGGCGGCTAAGACCGCCCGTCCCACTGCCCGGACGAGTCCTCCGTCCGCTGGCTGAAGTATTTGAACCGGCACACCTCGTGAAACTGATCCCGGAGTCTGGCCTTGGGATTCGGGATCAGCGAGCCCAGCCGGCGTGCGGTTTTCCCCGGTTCAATATTCATGGAGGAAAATGCTATAAACCTTTGTTGACACGAAGGGAAGCCTGAACTACATCCCTTCTATGCCAGTCGTGATAGACCGCAACTTGCG
>JADLHS010000146.1 GCA_020848635.1 Limisphaerales bacterium | reverse complement strand
GGCGGCAGTTCGCGCGTCTTGGTCCAGGCCTGGGCGGGGTCAATTGCGCTCCCCTTGATCAAGCCGTGGAACCGTTGTCCAAAGCGCCCCAGCTTCGTCGTCAACGACCAGAGCCCCGGCTTGTTCGCAATCGGGGCGAAAATTTGAAACGCCAGCTTCTGCCACCAACTCGGTTTCTGTTGGGAACCGTTTCGCCGGTTTTGCAGCAAGTGGTGGTGCAGATCAATTTTCACCGGGCAAGTCTCGGTGCAGGCGCCGCACAGCGACGACGCGTAACTCAGATGCTTCCAATCCTGCAAACCGCGCAAATGCGGCGTGATGACCGAACCGATCGGCCCGCCATAGACCGTGCCGTAGGTGTGCCCGCCAACGTTGCGAAAGATCGGGCAGACATTCAGGCACGCACCGCAGCGGATGCACCCCAGCGCATCGCGTTGCTCGGCGTCCGCGAGCAGGGTGGTGCGCTGATTGTCGAGCAGTACGACGTGGTATTCCTCCGGCCCGTCGGCTTCGCCGGACTGCCGCGGCCCGCCATACATCGTGTTGTAACACGTCAATGCCTGGCCCGTGCCCATGACCGCGAGCATCGGCAGGAACAGTGCGAGATCGTCCAGGCGTGGCAGCACTTTCTCGATGCCCACGAGCGTAATCATTGTCTTGGGCAGCGCTGCCGTGAGCCGGGCGTTGCCTTCGTTCTCCGTGATCGAAATCATGCCCGTCTCGGCAATCGCGAAGTTCGCCCCGGTGATGCCGACGTCGGCTTGAAGATATTTCTGCCGCATGACACGCCGGGCGACCATCGTCAGGTCCTCGGGTTCGTCGGACGGAGCGTCGTTGAGCTTTTCCTGGAAGGTTTGCTTGATCTCGCCGCGCGTCAGGTGCATGGCGGGGAAGACGAGGTGATACGGCGGCTCCTGCCGGAGTTGGACGATGAATTCGCCCAGGTCGGACTCTACGACTTCGTAACCCGCGTGCTCCATCGCGTCGTTGAGGTGGATTTCCTCGGAAGTCATCGCCTTGGACTTAACAATGATCTTGGCGTTCTTCTCGCGCAGAATGCCGAGGATGATGTCACGCCCCTGTTGCGCGTTGCTGGCCCAATGCACCTTCGTGCCGCGCGCTTCGAGCAAGCGTGCGAACTGTTCGAGATGCCTGTCGAGGTGGTTAACCGCTTCGAACTTCGTGCGGGCGGCAAGATTCCGCGCGCCCTGCCAGTCTTGAAACCACAACTTGCGCTGGTCGCGGACGACCTCGTATTTGCCCATCGCCGTCTGGATGATGCCGCGATGCCGCAAATCCGGCGCTACCCGGCGGGCGTCCTCGTTGAAATGGGTGGCGGGCGTGCTCATGACTGGGCCAATACCTCCGCCAAATGAATCGTCTTGATGCCCTTATGCTGTTTGTCGGCCGAACCTTGAATCTGCATCAAGCAGCTCGAATCACACGAGACGACATAATCCGCCTTGGTTTCCAGCGCGCTGGCGCATTTCACTTCCCCCATTGCAGTTGAGATGGCGGGGAACTTCGCGGCGAACGTTCCGCCAAAGCCGCAACAGGTTTCCGCCGCACCCATCTCGATCAATTCCAAACCCTTCACCTTCGCGAGCAGTTCGCGCGGGGGGCGTTTGTTGTTCAGCTCGCGTAAGCCATGGCAGCCATCGTGAAACGTGACCTTGTGCGGGAACTTCGCGCCGAGATCGGTGACGCCGAGTTTGTTCACGAGGAAGCTGGAGAATTCGTAGCACTTGGCCGCGACGGACCTGGCCGCGGCCTCGTGCGGGGTGCCGGCAAAGAGTTGCGGATAAAAGACACTCATCATCGCGCCGCACGATCCGCTGGCGATCACGACCGCCTCGGCGTCTTTGACCGCCTCGATCACTTTGACGGCCACGGCGCGGCTCTCGTCCCAGTATCCGGTGTTGAACGCCGGTTGACCGCAGCAGGCCGGGGCTTCCGGGCAAACCACCTGGTGTCCGAGCCTCTCGAAAATGCGCACCATTGCCCTGCCGACCTGCGGATACATCAGGTCCACAAAGCAGGGGATGAACAACGTGATCGTCATCGCGTGGGAAGCTTGGAAAGAAACCGGGCCGTTGGCGACAAAAAGAATTGGTGGCGTGCTGGCTTGGGGAGCACCCCGAATCAAAGCGGTCGGATTTCCTCCCACAACGCTTCCAGATCGGGATCGGCGAGCGCCATGCGCTTGAGTTCCGACTTCTTGCCGGCCTTTAGGGCGTGTTGGAACCACGCCCGGGCTTCCTCCAGTAGTTGCAGTTGGCACGCATAACACGAAAGGTTGTAGGGAATGACGGGCTCTTTGGGGAATTTCTTTGCGGCGGGTTCGAGTGCGGCCCGGGCCTGAGCCAACCCGCCGTGGGACGCGCGGCGCAACGCATACGCGTGGTGCAGCCAGCTATCCGCCCGTTCCGGCGCCAGCGCCAGCATGTCGTCGGCAACCTTCAGCGCCGCGTCCCATTCCCGCGCCTCAACGTGCATCGTCCAGCGCAAGTCCAGCACGGCCGGATGCCGCTGGTTCGGCGGCGAAATCGCGTCCAACTCCGCCCAGGCGTCGGCGTGTGCGCCAAGGCCGAGCCAGCCTTGCGCCGCTTGGAAATGATGCACGTCGGGCGGTTCAAGTCTTCGCATGGCTTCAGATTAAATCCGGGCGCCCGTAACCGCAACGTCCTTTGATTTGACGCTTGGTGTATGGACTGCTAAAACGCGGGCTGCTGATGACATTCATCCCCTGCCAATCATGAAAAAGACCACCCGCCCGAAGTACCGCCGCATTTTGCTCAAGCTCAGTGGGGAAGCCCTGGGCGGCGAAGGGGGCGTCGGCATCAACCCCGACGCGGTTCACCGCATGGCCGAGCAAATCCGGGAGGTGCGGGATCTGGGCGTGCAGGTGGTGATCGTGCTCGGGGGCGGCAACATCTTCCGCGGCCTGGCCGGCAGTGAGAAAGGCATCGAGCGCGCCACCGGCGATTACATGGGCATGCTGGCCACCATCATTAACTCGCTCGCGTTGCAGGACGCTTTGGAAAAACTCGGCGTGGCCACGCGCGTGCAAACGGCCATCACCATGGCGCAGGTGGCTGAGACGTTCATCCGCCGCCGGGCGGTACGCCACCTGGAAAAGGGCCGCGTCGTGATTTTTGGCGGCGGCACGGGCAATCCCTATTTTTCGACCGACACCGCGGCGGCCTTGCGCGCCACCGAGATCGGGGCGGAAGTGATTTTGAAGGCAACCAAGGTGGACGGAATTTACGACAGCGACCCCAAGAAGAACCCCAAGGCAAAACGCTTCACGCAAATCTCCTACCTCACCGCGCTCCAGAAGCAGCTCAAGGTGATGGATTCGACGGCATTCTCGCTGTGTATGGACAACAAGATGCCGATCATCGTGTTCGACCTGTTCAAGCCGCACAATCTCCGGCGCGTGGTGCTGGGGGCCGAGGTCGGTACTGTGGTCAACGGCTGACCGATGCCGGAACTGCCCGAAGTTGAAGTCCTCGTCCGCCACTTGCGGCCGTTGGTCTGCGGTCGGACGATCCGTGCCGTGGCGGTACGACGGGCGCGGGTGCTGAAGCCAACCCCGGTGGGCCAACTTCAACGCTCGCTGCGCGGCGCCCGCTTCACCGGGTTGTCCCGGCGCGGAAAGTACCTGGTCTTTGAGCTGCGCCAGCCGGGCTGCCGCGCCCCCCTGATCCTGGTCGGCCATTTGGGCATGACGGGGCGGATGTATCTGGCTCCGCGCCGCGCGCCGTTGCCCAAACACGCGGCAGTGATCCTTGATCTGGGCCGCGAATGGTTTGTTTACGAGGACCCGCGCTATTTTGGGCGGCTCACACTCGACACTCGGGCGGTGTCGCGCCTGGGACCGGAGCCGCTGGGTGAAGATTTCACCGTCGCCGCGTTCGGCGCGGCGCTCACCCGATCCCGGCAGGCCATCAAAGTCAAGCTGCTCGATCAATCCCTGGTCGGGGGCGTGGGCAACATTTACGCGAGTGAGGCTTTGTTTCGTGCCCGCATCGCGCCCCAACTCGCGGCCCGTAAACTGAGCCGCCCTCAGGTGAATGCCCTGCGGCATACAATCCGCGCCGTGTTGACGGAAGCGATTCGCTTTGGCAGCACTCTTCCCTTGCATTACGGTGAAAAGTCCGGTGGCGACGGGTTGTTTTATTTTGGGCGGGCGGCGGGTGCGGCCGATTATTATGCTGAGCGGCTGCGGGTTTACGACCGGAAAGGATTGCCCTGCCCGCGCTGTCAAACGGCAATCCGGCGCATCGTCCAAGCGGCTCGGAGCACGTTTTATTGTCCCACCTGCCAACCGCTTAAGCCGGTCTCAATCCCCAAGCGGGCTAAAAGCGTTTGACGGTTGGGCTCCTGGTTTGTAGAGTGCGCATCCGTTTGCGCTCGTTGGCGGACGGTTTTGGTGTTCCAGAGTAGCTCAATGGTAGAGCGCGCGGCTGTTAACCGCGATGTTGAAGGTTCGAGCCCTTCCTCTGGAGCCATGTCCCTTCAAATCTGAACTTATTTCTTCAACTTTGTAACTGCTTGGTATTAAGTCGGTTGCAAATATCGAAATGTTAACTAAATACCATTTGGTTCGGATTCGCGTCTTGAAAATTCCCCTTTCTCCAGCTTTTGGATCCTTTTCAGGATCATACGGCTTAACAACAATTTCTCGGACGATGAGCTGAATGAGTTCCTTTTGCTCTTCCAGTGGCAGGGTTGTGACAACCTTTTGAAATCGCAGGAGCGCATTAGCGATGACATCAGTATCGGCCGCCACGCCCTCAAGGTAATTGATTTCTGCTTTGATCCTGACTCTTTCATGTTCCAAATCTCTTTTTTCCGCTGAAATGCGATTCGCCTCTTCCGTGAACTCAGCGGTGACAGCAGCCGTCCCAATCTTCTTCGCGGCATCAAGGCAATTTCGCATTTCCGCAGAACGTTCACGGTAGCGCTTCTCGGTTTCGGCGAGCTTCGATTTGAGCGGACGGACGGACTTTGCTTTGGCCTCATGGCACGCGCGCATCGCGGCCTCGATGATCTCTGGGTGCTTCCCAATCTCACCTAAATACGAAATGACTATGTCTTCAAATGCCCGGCCAGGAAGCCTGCGGACTGGACAGCGACAATCACATCCGCCAGACGCTCGACCCGGTGGCCCCGCATCACCTCTTCAGCCTGTTCGATGACCTGCACCACCAGTATCGCTGGGCCAATGCCGTGCCCCTGACCGACAGCGACGACGCCCTGAAGGTCAACTGGTGCGAGCTGACGATCACCGACGCCGAAGGACAGGTGCGTTACCACAACAGCTTCATCACCGACTGGGACATCACTGCGGACAACGTCGCCGGGCTGGTGGCTGCCGGGCGGGCGCGCTGGAAGATCGAGAACGAACACAACAACGTGCTCAAGAACCGGGGCTATCATCTGGAACACAACTTCGGGCACGGCCAGCAGCACTTGAGTTCACTGCTGCTGACGATGAACCTGCTGGCCTTCGGGCTGCACACGTTGCTGGAACTGGCCGATGAAAGCTACCGCCTGATCCGGGCCACCGTGGGCGCGCGGCGGCGCTTCTTTCAGCATCTGGAAGCGCTGACGACCTACTGGCACTTCGAGGGCTGGGCCCAGTTGATGGATTTCATGATGCGGGGTCTGGAGATCGGCCCCTACACCGTGCAAAAAAGCTGACCCAGCCGCCCCGCAAGCAACCACGCCCGCCCCGCGTGGGGGCCGCGCTTGTACGGCTCGCGGCACCCCACGGCCACAAACCGCCCCCGACACCCCGATGCAACGCCCGGCTCGCCTCCCCATGCTCGAATCGTCGAGCACCTACAATGAGAACTGTTGCCGGACGCTATTTCGAGTGAGTCGCCATGAAAGTGGCTCTCAGTGTCGATTTCAGGAGATTTTTTGGATGGTAATGGACGTTGATGTCCAAAGAATTGGTGACCCCTACGGTAAACACAATTAGGTCTTACAAACTGTTTTTCAAAGGCAATTTCAGATACCCCTAAAAATATACCCCCAAAGATACCCCCAGTTTTTGACTCTCAATCATTACGCCAAAAGCGAATCGCAAATTAAGTCGGCAGGCGGAGTGCGTAGCTTGTGCTACGTCCGCCCGCTTCATCCTTGTTGAGAATCTTTCGATTCACCAGATCAACAATGTCGCGAAGCGCCGTATCCTGCGAACACTTCGTTATCTTCGCCCACTTGGAGGAATTCAGCTTGCCCTCAAAACCATCCAGCAAACGATTGATAATCGTCCGCTGGCGTTCATTGAACGATTCACCGGCATGAGATTTCCAGAACTGTGCTTTAACCAAAACCACTTCCAGTGTTTTTTCCGACGCCGCAATTGCGTGTCTTAGGCAGTTCAAAAACCATTCAATCCATGCGGTGATGTCGAGTTCACCTTTCTGGCAGTGCTCCAGAACATCGTAATACTCTTTCCGCTCGCGCTGAATTTGTGCCGACATGCTGTAAAAGCGCTGGGCGCTTTTCTCCGACCGCGACAGCATCATGTCCGCAATCGCTCGCGCAATGCGTCCGTTGCCGTCATCAAAAGGATGGATGGTTACAAACCAGAAGTGGGCGAGGGCGGATTTAATCACCGGATCGGTTTCCGACGCGGCGTTAAACCATTTCATGAAACGCGCCATTTCTTTCTTTAGTCGGTCATACGTGGGCGCTTCATAATGCACCCATTCGCGACCAATCGGGCCGGATACCACTTGCATCGATCCGCTTTCTTTTGTGCGCCATGCGCCAACGATTATTTTCCGCATCCCACTTCTGCCCGTGGGGAACAACGCCGAATGCCAGGCGAACAATCGTTCGTCCGTCAGCGGCGAAGCATATTTACGTGTGGCATCCAGCATGACCTCAACAATGCCTTCGACATTGCGGTCAATTTGAAGTGTGGCCCCAATATCCATGCCCAGCCTTCGGGCGATGGAAGACCGCACTTGTGCGGCATCCAGTTTTTCCCCCTCAATCTCACTGGTTTTGATAACGTCTTGGGTCAGGGTTTGCAGGGTTGCCTGTTCCCGCAAATCAAAGCCCAACGCCTCCATGCGCCCCAGCAAGCGGCCTTGCAAATGGCGCACTTCGGCCAGCAAATCCGCTAGTTTCGCCTGATTCCAAGTTAGTTCAGGCCAGTTCTTAAGTTCATGGATATACATACAAGCTCCGCATAATCTAAGGGGATTATAGCCCTTATTCACCGCACAAGCAACAACAAGCTCCGCATAACATGCGGTGAATAAGCCCTCTATTCACCGCATCTTAATTCTCAGTAGGGCGCTGTTCGCCGAGAATTTTGATCAGCTCCCTGATGTCTTCCGCTTTCCAAGCTGTGCAACGCGCTGACAACTTGACCGGCTTTGGGAAGCGCCCTGACTTCACTCCTGCCCACCAGCATGATTTCCCCAGCGGTATGACACTTAAAACATCCGGCAAGCGCACAAAGCCGGTCTCTGGAATATCCCGCATACTAAACTCCCTCTCTAACCCTCATTCCAAAATTAAACCCAAACCTAAACTTCCAACACTGAACTAATGCAGATTCAGCCCTGGCTTTTCTTTGCCCGTCTTTTCGCTCTCCGAAATCGGCGGGCCATTTTCTTGAACGACGACCTCGATGGACTCGATGAACGGGGCTTTTTCGTCCTTCGGCTTTGACCACCTGTCGGCGTCAAACTCCTGAATGAAATCCGTCGTGCTCAATTCCAGCGACGAGATAATTGGCTGCAAATTGCGGCCACGGATACACACCATCAGGAAGGTGTAAATCAGGACGAAGTTCGTGCCGTATGACCCGTCATAAACAACCTCCAGCAGGTAGTTGCCTCCGGGGTGAACGCGGGCACATCGTTGGTCGCGGGAAGCGGCGGGGTTGAAAGCTTCTGAAGTTCCCTGCTGAACTCGACGACGCGCTGCTCGTTGGTCGCAAGACGAACATTCAGAAGTGCGTTGTTGCGCGCCACGTTCTTCATCTCACCCAGCACGGCCTGCAATTCGCCGTAGGACTGCGCAAGCTTTGCGGCTTCGAGCATCACGCGCGCAGTCGTTTCGCGCTGGCGGTTCAGCTCGGCGACCAGGATATCGTTGGTCGGTGGTGGCGCGAATGCGGCGTCCGGCGGCGGATTAAGCAAGTTGGCCGTGTTGAGCGGGCCGGGATGGAGATTCCAGCGGGCGGACACTTCGATGCGATACACGGGATGTTGCTCGTGCATCGCCTCCGGGTGGTTTGGGTCAGCGTAGCGCCCGATATGGTAAGCGCGCACAACTTCGCCATAGCGGACGGTTTCGACTGGCTCGACTGCGGGCGGCGGCGTGGGGCGGAGGACAACCTGCGGGCGCGAGGCGCACGAGGCAACGAACACAAGCGGAATCAAGGCAAGGTATTTCATGGCTGAAACAATGGGGTTGAGTTTGGTTGAGCCGCGTCCGGCGTTGGTGTGGCAGCCACTCCGACTCGGAGTGGATGCGGGCGCGTGTGTGTGCGGATGTTTCCTCCGCGATAAGTTCCCCCACGGCAGCGGTGTTTAGCCAAACCGTGTGGCGAAACCGGACGGGTCCACGGTTCAGCGACTCATACGAAAGGAAACATGCCCAAAGTCGAAAAGAAACTGCTCACGTTCACGGAATACACCGCGATGAAAGCGGCAGACCTGTTCAAGCACGTCGCCGAAGTCGCGGTGAAACCATTGGAGGCGTTAAACAAAGCGACCGACAAAGTCGTCAGTATTGGAAGCAGTCGTTGCATCAGCCCCAGTGGCGGCGGCTGGCGTCCCGTTGATATTGCAGCTGCCCGGCGGGGTGCTCCTGGAAGTGGCGGATGAAAAACAGGCGGTGCTGGCGGCGAGCTTGGTGCGGGCATTAACCAAGCTATGCTAAGTTTTTCCGGCAGCTTGAAGGTGTTCGTCGCCGTCGAACCATGTGACATGAGGAATGGCTTCAACGGCCTCCACGCGCTGGTGACAGAGCGGCTCGGAGAAGATCCGCGCGGCGGTGCCTTGTTTGTATTTTCCAACCGGCGGCACACGCGTTTAAAAATTTTGTGCTGGGACGGAACTGGACTCTGGGTGCTGACAAAAAGGCTCGAGGCCGGCACTTTCTCCTGGCCCCGGCATGTGGAACCGCAAACCACCAATATAGGTGATCCGAAGTTATTCATGGGCTGGCCGCGAGCCGTGCGGAAAGCGCGCGCGCCAGACGGTGAATAACTTCGTCGCCGCGAAAAAGTTCGCGGCCCGATTCGGATGGTGCGGCCCGTGGGTTTTCACTATCCGTGTCTTGGTTTGCCCGCCTCGGCGGGTCAGGTCTGCTAACGACCAGTCGTCGTAACGACTTTGAGTTTATGGACCGACCCGCCGGGCGGGACTTGACCCTCTAACGACTACTCCAGAGGGCGTCGCTGTAACCCGGAACGACTCTTCTATATTGGCGTCGCTGGGTCAAGTCTGCGGGCAACCGGAAAGGACAAAAAACATGACTGCACATCCCTATGACCTGGTCATCGGCCTGGACCGCTCCGATCAGAAGGCCGACCTCTGCCTGATTGACACGCACACGGGCCAACGCCGCACGGCCGTGATTGCCACCGCCCCCGGGGCGCTTTGGGAATGGCTCCTGGAACTCCGCCAGAAATCGCCCGGCGCGCGCGTCGGGCTCTGTCTGGAACAACCCGCCGTCCACCTGATCCCGTTCCTGGAAACCTACGCCTGGATCACGCTTCATCCCATCAACCCGATCACGTTGCAGAAGTATCGCGAAGCCTTCGTGACCAGCCGCGCCAAGGATGACACCAAGGACGCCGAGTATCTGGCCGACCTGCTCCTGACCCACCACGCCAAGCTGCCGGTCTGGGCGCCGGAGGACAGCGCCACGCGAGCGGTCCAGCAGTTGGTCGTGCATCGCCGCGCCGTGGTCGATGAACGCACGGGCCTGAGCAACCGGCTCATCGCCCTGTTAAAACAGTATTATCCGCAGGCCCTGCTGCTGTGTGGCGAGGATCTGTGGCGGCCGTTGGCCACGGCGTTCCTGTTGAAATGGCCCAGCTTGCAGACCGTGCAGAAGGCCAAGCCTGAGCGGCTCAAGACGTTTTATCATCTCCACGGCAGCCGGAGTACCCGCTTGCAGACCGAGCGGCTGGCGCTGGTGGCCAAGGCGGTGGCGGTCACCGACGAGCCGGCGGTGATCGGGAGCTTTGTGCTGCGGGTGCAGTTGCTCTGCCGCCAGCTCCAACTGGTGCAGCGGACCGTGACGGCGTTTGACCAACAAATCGCGGCGGCCTATGCGGCCCATCCCGACCGGAGGATCTTCGCCAGTCTGCCGGGGGCCGGGCCGGTGCTGGGCCCGCGCCTCTTGGCCAGCCTGGGCGCCAACCGCGAACGTTTCGCCGAAAGCGCCGCGCAACTCCAGCGCTACACGGGCGTGGCCCCGGTGACCAAGCGCAGCGGAGGGAGTTGTTACATCCATCGGCGCTACTGCTGTCCGAAGTTTCACCGGCAAAGCTTTCATGCATATGCCAAGGAGAGCGTGTTGTGGAGTCGGTGGGCCGGGGCGTATTACCTGCAACAACGCAGCAAGGGCAGTCACCACCACACCGCCGTCCGGGCGCTGGCCTTCAAATGGCAGCGGATCATCTGGCGCTGCTGGCTGGATCGCCAACCCTACGAGGAAACCAAATATGAAGCCGCGTTGCGCAAAGCGGGCAGTCCGTTAGTGGCCCTATTCGACCGCGTCGAACTGGGCAAGAGTCCCTGGAAAAATCCGGCGAAGAAAAATTAAAAATCCGCTTGTCGGATCACCTCAGAGGTGAGCTGAGTTTGACGCCCCAAGCGCTGGCGATGCTCACCGACGGCGTCGATTTACGGGGCGCAAAATTGCGTCCGTGGTATGAGCGCGCGGCGTAAAATTCTCACCGCAAAATTGTTCCAAAAAGTTTGAACTTTTTCGCGGCGGGCGCGTCTGATTTTGCAACTCACGATGGACGCCACGCTTGCCAATCAAATCACCTCGTTGGACGAGGCGCGCGCCCTCATCACACAACTGCGAGCCGATTTTCAACAGTCGCTCACGACCCTGCAGACCGAGAACAAACTGCTCCTCCGCCAGTCCATCCTCCAAAATGCATTCACGAGAGAATTCTAAATTGTATGGCAACTTTCGATTCAACCAAGACGGCCCTGAGCAAACTGCTGGAGCAGATAGTGGAAGGCAAAATCCAGCTCCCCGACTTTCAACGCGGCTGGGTCTGGGACGATGCTCATATCCGCTCCCTGCTCGTCAGCATTGCGCGGTCGTTTCCAATCGGAAGCGTCATGCTGTTAGAAACTGGCGGCACGGCGCGGTTTCAAATCCGGCTAGTCGAAGGGGTTGTCCGAATCAACTCCACCGGCAAGGCCTTGACCCCTCAAGAAAAACGCCGGGCGAAGTATTACAACAGCCCGTTTTTGCAGGAGGCGGATTGGCTCGCTCGTCGTTACGAATGGTATTTTGCCGAAGCTGGCGTCCTCAGTGCGGGACAGATGAGCCGCATGAAGCATGTCGAGTTAATTTGCGAGTTAATGTTGTCCAACCGCGACGATTTCTGGGCGAGCACGAGCAACAAGCAGCTCAATTTCCTCCAGCACATTCTCACCATTCTCAAGCAGCACGGTCGCGCGGCGGTGGTGTTGCCGGACAACGTGCTGTTTGAAGGCGGCGCGGGCGAAACAATCCGGCGCGAACTGCTCAAGCAGGCGGACGTGCATACGTTGCTGCGCCTGCCCACCGGCATCTTCTACGCGCAAGGCGTGAAGGCTAATGTCCTGTTCTTTGACCGCAAGCCCGCGCAGGAAAAGCCGTGGACGCAGCAGCTCTGGATTTACGACCTGCGCACGAACCTGCATTTCACGCTCAAGGAAAACACGCTCAAGCGGAGTGATCTGGATGATTTTGTGAATTGTTATTTTGGCAATGTCGGTAGGGACGCGTTGCCGCGCGTCCCAAATAAGGAGGCGGCGCAGCAACGCCGCCCTACCGGGAATCGGATCAACCGCGTGGAGACGGAGCGCTTCAAGTGCTTCACCTATGACGAGCTGACCAAGCGCGACAAAGTGAACCTAGATATCTTCTGGCTGAAAGACGACGCGCTGGAAGAATCCGCGAACCTGCCCGCTCCCGAAATTATCGCGGCTGACATCACGGCTGACTTGGAAGCAGCAATGGAGCAGTTCGCGACCATTGCGGAGGATTTGAAAAAATAGACGTTACGCAAACAACTGAACAGAAACTACCGGGAATCGACGTGCTTAACACTGGCTACGGGGATTTTGAACTGAGCTTTAACCCCGACAAACCGGACGAGGTCCAAAAGGCCAAAGAGACCATCACGGACATGCTCAAACGCGGCTACGCCATCTTTGTGCGCCAGGGCCAGGAAACTTTCCGCGTGCGCAAATTTGACGTGGACAGGAATGTTTACATCATCGGCAGCACGCCAGCGGAGGAAGTTCCGGTTGCGGAAACCCGAGCCACGGCCGTTGGTCGCTCGGCCGGAGGCTGAGTATGGGCAACGACGCGCCCCAAATCATCGGCAAGGACCTGGTCACCTTGGACGAGGCAGTGCGACTGGTGGCACAACAGCGAATTGGTCATCAGGATTGGTCTGGTTTGCCACTACCAGTCCCCGGCTTGTCGCTCGTGCTTGAGCCTCGCTACAAGCACCCCGGCATTGCCAACTTCCGTTGGAAGGAGTGTTACGACGAGCATGGCGACCTTCAGTCGCTGGATGAGTCGCCGCCGTCCCAACCATCAGAATACCGGCGAGTCAACTCTTGGTGGAATGAGAAATACCAAGCCCGGGTAATCGTTTTTCACGACAAGCACGGCCGCGCACGGGCCGTTTTAGACCCGGAGGACCGGCTCTCTTTCACCATACGGACCTTGGATGCAGCCGTAGTCTGGCCGATCGAGGCCGAGCAAAAGGCCCAGCAGAAGCTCGCCACCCTGATTCCCAGCGAGTCCTTCCAACTATACCAACTCACCGGTCAATTCGCTGAGTTGAGCAAGCGCAGTCAAGTGACCTACTTGTTTCGTCAAGGCCGGCCAACCATTGCCATAAGGCAGGATGAGACCGGCGGCTTTCCGCTATGTGCCCTGTGCCTGCATCCCATCGGCTATTATGCCGACACTTGGGCTGGTGTCATGTGCCCGACCGACGAGGTGATTGCGCACCTCCTGATGATGCGGGGCTCGGAAGAGAAATACTGGGCGAATGGGAATCAGCATCCGGTGGATCATCCGGCGGCAGGTGTTTAGCATTCATTGGGGTCAGCAGACTGCGACCTTTCGTCACCCGTCAACTCGGCTGCTCGCAAAGCCTGCTGATCCCTCAATCATCGCGGCGGTCTTATCCGAGACAAAGACCGGCCGTCCCTTGGCGCGTTGTTCCAGCCAAACTGCGAAGGATTCCATTACGGTCTTGGGGTCGTCAATACCCAGGTGTTGTTCCCGAGAGAATCCACTAATGGCCAGCGCATCGGGATCGAACCGGTCCGCGATGGGCTTGGTCTTTCCGTAAAACGATTTATCCAGCCGGTCGTCGAAAAGCACCGCGCCGAAACACACCATGGAAAACTCCGCCGGAATCGGCCCATCAGATTCGACATCAACAATGATGTAACTCATAAAGAATCAATTTCGTGCGTCCAGCCACTTCAGCGCACCATCCAGATCCGCGAACCCGCCCTCCAGCTGGGATTCAAAGGCCTCATCGAGTAGAGTGCCAAACTGCACACCCGGCTGCATGCCTCGCGCAATCAGGTGGCGACCTTGCAGTATCGATTTTGGCGCTGAATCACGCAGGCGTAATACTTCTGCCTTGGCACGCAACTCGGTCACACCCGCGTGAATCACCCGTGGTTTGGGCGGCCGGCCGAAATGATCCGCTGTCATCACCAGGCAGAGTTCGGAAATAGTCGCGGGTTTCAAAAAGTTCGCGAGCCGTCGAACCGAGCGGTCACTGACCGTCTGCAAGTGCGCGAGATGATGCTTCACCAACGGCACGACCCGCTCCTTGATTTCGCTGGGAGCATCGATCCGCGTCAGAAATGCTTCGGCCAATGGTCCGCCTTGTTCCTCGTGGCCCGGCGACACGATCCGCATCCGGCCCTCGCGCTCCGCTTCGCCGTCAGCGATTCGGGAAACTGAGCGGGACGTTGAAATCAATGCAGTTATGGGATCGTGCCGCCATCACTTCTCGATCACAAATTCATCCCGGACCTTGCCGTCCACGTCGTGGGCGCGATAGATGAGGCGGTGGCCGTTGATCTGGATGTCGAGCACCTGATAGGTCGAAACCTTGGTGAAGCCGACCTCGGTGTAGTCGTGCGGCGCTTGGTCGTAATGTTTCGTTCCCGAAACCGCAATTGTGTAAATCGTGCCATCCTTCGCGGTGGCGACACGTTGCTGGCCGTTCATGGGATAAGTGCGCAGGTAGGCGTGATCGTGACCTTGGAGCGCGAGGTCCACATGGAACTTGTCGAAGATGGGGGTCCAGAGTTTGCGGACGTCCACGTTGTCGCGGTTACCGCCCGAGGAATAGGCTGGGTGATGGTAACTCACGAATTTCCACATCGCCTTGGTGTTCGCGAGTTCCTTTTCGAGCCAGGCAGTCTGTTTGGCGGCGTCGAGGTTCGAGTCGAGGATGATGAACTTGGCATTGCTGTATTCAAACGCGTAGGCCCGTTCGGGCGGGATGGTCTTCGGGCCGTTACGGAGCAGGGCGAATTGCGCGAGGTAGAGGATCGGGTCCGCGCTCTGGTACTCGTGGTTGCCCAGCACGGGGACGATGGGGCGGCGATCAAACACGCCCTTGGCGTTCTCGAAAAAACTGTCCCAATCCCACCGCTCGGCACCGCGGTTCACCAGGTCGCCGGCCATCAAATAGAACGCCGCGTCGGGCCGGGCCCGATAGGCGTTGTGCAACAACACGCCCCAACGGTCGAGCCCGTTTTGCGCGTCGCCCATGTAAATGAAGGAGAATGGGGCCGCGCCCGCCGGCGCGGTCGTGAATTCCGCCAGCGCGGTCCAACCGTCGGGTGAACCGTCGCCCACGGCATAGACATAAGTTGTGCCCGGCTTCAGGCCGCGCAACGCGGCGGTGTGACGGTTGATCAACGGATCATTGACGAGCGTGGGCGTGGCGAGCGGTTCCGTGGTGGCGCGTTTCATCCGGGCGGATTTCGCGTTTAGGGTCATGCTGGCGGACTTGAGTTGATAGCGGACAACGCCGCGTTTTACGTTCGCGGATGTACGCCACTGGATGGTCTGGCTGGTCCGCGGGTCGGCGCTCCAGGTGAGCACCACCTGATCCACGCGATCGGTCGCCGGGTATTGCGTCTTGCTGAAGAGGCTGACTAGGCGAGCGTCTTCCGAGCTGTCATCCTCCGTCTGGACGAGCAACTGACCATCCAGCTCCGCCGGCACCGTGGGTAGCTTATCCGCCTGATCCACGTACGGCTCGACCCCCGCCACGAACCGTGCCGTACGGAGCTGCGCCGGATAAATATCCGTGACCTTTACGGCACTGCCGGCGGATTGGGGTTTAAGCAGGACGAGATAGTGGTTGCCGCGACCGGTCAGGTTGTGAACGCCCAGCCCAATTTCGCCCGCGGGAAATTCCTTTTCCCACGTATCGAAATCGCGTTTGGCGAGTTTGAATTTAAGCCCGGTGGCTTTGAAGCCCCGCGCCCCCAGCCAAAAGGGTTCGTTGCCCAGGCTGCTGTCGCGCACGAGGGTGACCACCACCGGCACGTTGACACGGAATCGCACATGCTCGGAGCCGAGAATGTCGCGCTCCTCCGGGGTCAGGAACGCCTCGACCAGTGGCACCGTCAGCCCGGTGAGCTGGTCGGCAGTCAAATCACGTTTCATGCGCACAATGACACTGGCAACCGTATCGTGAATGGATGGATGACCATCGGTATGGGCGGCGGCCGGGAGCGGGGCAAAACCCGCGAGCAACGTGGCCAGCAGCAAGGAGCAGGACAGGGTGTGTCGTTTCATGATTTCAGTTTTTGTTCAATCGAGGCGAAAGAATTCGCGGGCGTTGGCGTTGAGGATCCGCCGTGCGAGCCGTTCGGCGGTGGCACGGCTGAAATACCCGCCGGCCAGTTTTTCATCCAGCACTTCGGCAATCAACCGTCGGGCCGTCTGCATGGCGCCGTAGGTTTCCTCAACATGCCAGTTATCGCCGCCCAGCATCATGCGGGATTCGTTGGGCAGTACTTCGATGGCTTCATGCAGCGCGAGCCTGAAGTGCGACGGGCTTAGGAGGAATGACCACGTCAGGTCGAGCCAGATGTTGCGATAGACGAACGCCATGCCGAGCAGATCACGGCTCCACGGATAGGCCAGGTGCATCAGCAGAAAACGCGTGCGCGGATGCCGTTCAATCAACCCGGCGACGCCGAGCGGGTGGGAACCGCGAATGATCCCGGTGCCCAAATGCAACTGGACTGGAATATCCCGCGCCGCGGCAATTCGGCACAGATGATCCACGATGAAGTCCCCAAACGCCTTTCGTTCCGCCGGCGGCGGCGAAACCTTGCCCCACGCGGCCCGGGCCAGCTGCTCGTCCGGCTCGTCGAAGTTGACGTCGCGGTCGTAGGCGAGCGAGTTTTTGAGGGCGACCTGACCCCGCGCCGCGAGGCCGGCCACGAGTTTATCCAGGGCGACCAGGTATTCATCGAACGATTCGGCCTTCAGTCCGACGCGCTGCAGGAGTTCATGCGCGCGATTGTCGTTGTGATCGTGCGAATCGGGGTGCCAGCCGAGCGCGAGCGAATTGGTGCGCATCACGGAACGATAGTTCGCTCCCAGCGTGGGCCGGGGATCGAGGAGTGGATCGTTGTAGGCATCGGTGATGACGGTCGTGACGCGCGCGCGGTTCAGGACTTCGTGCTGCCACTCGGGCCGGCGATGGGCGGCCCGCACCGCGGCATCGAGCGCCGGCCAGTTGTCGCGCGTGATCTCCGGAGCCCCACCCCCGCCATGCAGTTCGACCACGGCGCGCACCAGATTCCGGACGAAGAAGTTCGAGCCGCTGTGATCCAGAAACGGCACGAGCGCTGCCCACGTCGTTGGGCCGGCCGCCGCGAGCATCGGGTCGGCATCGCGCGACTCCGACGGCAGGCAATAAGGCCGGGCCTGTGCCCAGCCGGCGTAGCTCTGCTGGAACAGTTGCAGCAGATTGACCTCGCGCTCCAAGATGATCTCGGGCAGATGATGCTCATGCACATCCACGATGGGGAGGTGCTCGACGAATTCGCGCATGGAGTTGTTCATGACTTGACGTGTAAATCTGACGTGGGACTGTGGGCCGTGTCAACGTTGATGCGCGGAACGGCGCAGCAATGGATTGCGCCCACGATCGCAGCTCGCTATACCGACGCGCAACGATGCGACTCATTCTGGTCATCATTCTGCTCGCCCGGCTGCCCGCCGGCGCCGCGGCGCTGCGCGGTGACGCCCCCTTCACCGTCACGCCGGCGGCCACAGGTGAACAACTCGTCCGCACCTCGCTGCCTTTCCCCCGTGGGTTAGTACGGGAAGGCGAGCAGTTCGTCGTCACCGCCGGCAAGCGAAACGTTCGGGCGGCGGTTCGGCCTTTGTCGTGGCATCCGGTCACGAACGGCGAGCCCAAGTCCGTGCGCCGGGCGCTGGTGACCTTTCCCTATTCGTTTGCAACCACCGCGCCGGTGACATTCTCCCTCCGCCCGGGCGCGGCGGGCAAATCGGCGGCGCGGGCGTTGCCGGTGACGGCGGTCCTTCAGGGTGAGAGTGTCACCCTGACCTGGAAAAATGGGGAGCGTGTGGCAGTGAGCCTGCTTGCGCCTGCGCGGACATCCACCGCCGCGCCGCGGCTCGAAATGGTCGAGGACAACGATGCCTATCGCTGGCAACGCTGGCATTTCCCCGATCCGCAGTGGCCGCGGATCGTTGAGCTGCGTTGCGATGCGCTCGGCGGCGTGGTGCTGGTCGCCCATTTGCAGCGCAATTTGCCGGAGGACGGCCGGGTACCCGACTTCGGCTGGGAGGCCAAAACCCGCACCACTTCCTTGAGCGGCACGTCATCGAATATACCCGTCGCGTTGCAGGGCGAATCGTTCCGGCACAACTTTACCGCCGGCGCGAGTGCCCGGTTTGTGCTCGGGGAGAAAGCCCTTGCCTGGTATCACCCGGCGGCACCGCTTAAACGGCGGGGACATATCGCCATCACCTTTCCCGAACCGGGCCGACTCGACTACCGTTACCTCCGTTGTACAGCGGATGAGGAGGTCCCCATGCAGCCGGCTTCCTGGCAGCGAGCGGAGTTGGTCATCGCCCCACCTTCCCTCGCCCAGCTCTCGGCAACGCTGGAATCGCCACACCAGGTGGTCGTCGCCCCCGCCCGGTGGCAGGAACTTTACGGTGTTACCAGCGCGCCGACCGTCGCTCTGCCGTCGGAGTTGAACGCGCTGGTCCGTTACCACCGCAACGCAATCGTTCGGAGCCTGGTTGTGGGCGACGATTGGGGCAATGTGACCGGTTACGCGGATGCGACGGAGCACGGCGGGATTATCGGCATGAATCGGCTCAATCATTGCGCGGCAATTTTCGAGGAAGGCTGGCGTAGCGGGGACCGCCGGCTGCTCGAAACCGGCGTGCTCTGGTGCGACAATTTTTACGATCAATCCATCTGGTGGGGCGCGAAGGAACACGGCGGGACGCGCTATAATAACATCGTTGGTTGGAACCAGACCCCACCCGACAAGAAATACATGTGGCGGTCCAATGGCTCGGTGCATTTCTGCACGAAAGGCTACGATGCCTTCTGGCTCGCGTGGGAACAGACCGGCGATCCCCGGATGCGCGAGGCGCTTGAAGCCCAGATCGCCTACGCCGCGCAATCCTTGCATGCCGATCGCGGCGAGTGCCGCAATATCGGTGACGTGCGCGACTTCATCCGCCTGTACCGTTATACCGGCGAGCCGCGTTACCTCGCCGAGGCGTCGCGGTTGTTCCGCGAACTGCGCGGCAAGCTTTCCACCGGAGATCTTTTTGACCAGGGCGGCAAACCGCTGGCGCCGGACCCGCCATTCATTGACGAAGACCAGCGCGGACTGACGGTGGGATTTGCCAAACCCTACATCATCGGCTACGCGCTCGCTGGCCTGCCGGAGTTGGCGCCTTACACACCCGACGAGCCGCAACTGCGTGACGTGGTGAAGGCCGTGGCGAGTTTCGTGGCGGAAAGCCAGGACCCGGTCGGCGGCTGGCGCTATCCGCATCCGCGCTCCAGCGCCATCATCATGAGCCAGGGCCTCGAACACGCCTGGCAAATCACCCAGGCCGCCCGGCTGCTTGGGCCGGAGGAAAAGTGGCTCGACGCCATCGAAGCGACCTTGCGTCAACGAATCCAAGGCTGGCGGCGGACGGGTCAGGTCTTTAGCGGGCTCGAAGGCTGGGAGTTCACCACCGGCAAGATCAAGGAACGGAAGGAACTTTACGATTTGTACCAGAAACCCGGCGACCGCGACGTGAGCCGGGACTATACCGATGGACAGGCAAGTTTCGGCAGCGCGCCGCCGGAAGGCATTGTGTATTTCACCGAAGTCCTCGAGTATTATTTACAACACCGCCCGGCCGCGCGACTGCTGGCGGAAGCCAAACCCGACAGCCCACTGGGTCAGGTGCTGTCTCGCGTGCCCGCTACTCCACCATGAAGACCATCAAAAGCTTCGCGCTTCGAGTCGTTGTCCTGCTCGCCTCCGCGTTGCCAGCCTTTGCCGCGCCGGAAACCTTCCAATCGCCCGGGGTCGTCAAAAACCTGCCGGCTTTCCATGCGCGCCTGGCGGAGCGAATGGAGTATCCCCTTTCCTGGCTCCACCATGATCACAGTGATTTTGATTCCTGGCGCCAACAGGCCCGCGCCCAGGTGATGAAATGCCTGCTGCCGCCGCCGCCCGTGGCGCCGTTCGCTCCCGTCGTCGTCGCGGAACAGGACCGCGGCAGTTACGTTGCCCGTAAAGTGGTGTTCAATGTCACGCGAGACAGCCGGGTGCTGGCGTACCTGCTCGTTCCGAAATCCGCCGGGCCGCATCCCGCCGTGCTGCTGTTGCATGATCACGGCGCGAAGTTCGATATCGGCAAGGAAAAGGTGATCCAGCCGTGGGCCGACAATTCGGCGAAGCTCGAGTCCGCTGGCAAGTGGGTGGAGAATTGTTACGGCCGGCGGTTCATCGGCGACGAACTGGCGAAGCGCGGGTATGTCTGTTTTGCCACGGACATGCTTAACTGGTCCGATCGCGGCGGGGGCGGCTTTGACGGTCAGGAAAAGCTCGCGGCCAATCTTCTCCAATTCGGCACGAGTTTCGCCGGACTGATCGCCCACGAAGATTTGCGCGCGGCGGAATTTCTGGCCACGCAGCCGGAGGTGGACCCGAAACGCGTCGGCGCGATGGGCCTTTCGGTCGGCGGCTTTCGCACCTGGCAGCTCGCGGCCTTGTCCGATCGCATCGCCGCGGGTGTGTCCGTGTGCTGGATGGCCACGGGGAAAGGCTTGCTTGTGCCGGGCAACAATCAGACCACGGGTCAATCCGCCTTCACGATGATCCATCCGGGATTGGCCAATTTCCTCGATTACCCGGATGTCGCCAGCATCGCGTGCCCGAAACCGATGCTGTTCATCGGCGGCCGCCGCGACGGGCTGTTCCCCTTGCCCAGCATCGAGGAAGCGTTCGCCAAGATGCGCCGTGTGTGGGAATCACAAAAGGCGGGCGCCCAACTGGAGACGCGGCTCTACGACGCGCCGCACGAATTTAACGCCCCGATGCAGGACGAGGCGTTCGCGTGGCTGGACGCCCGGTTCCAGCCGAAGCAGTGACGCCGGCGCGAAGCCTGGAAAAGCGCCGCTGCCCGAGGTGCCTCGCGGCGTAATATTTTAGTGACTGGGGATCTCCATCCCGTCACTGGCTTGGCCGGTTGCCGCCGCTCAGGGGCTGCCGGAGGGCCGCTTCGTCCCGCTGGGTGGTCCAGAAGATCGCGTTCACCAACAGCCGCCGGAAACTTTCCTGGCTGAAATCCTCGGGGGTGCCGAGCGAGGTGTAGAAGACGCGACCGCCGTGTTGCTCGCGGACCCAGGCCACGGGTTCGCGGTCGCTCGCGGTAACGCCGTCCAGCAGCACGACGACATCATCCGCCAGGGTTGGGTTTTTGTAGAGCTTGCGCGTCGGGAAGGGCGAAACCCCCGCGAGCACGGGATGTTGGCTCCGACCGGCGGCCAGTTGCACCCCGGCCTCGGCATTGGTGTGGTGTCCGACGTAGCCACCGCCCAAAACCGCACGATCAAATTCCAGGTAATTCTGGAAGGCATGACTGGCGGTGCGCAGGCCGATGATCGGCCGGCCGCGGGCGATGTATTTCTGTACGCGTTCGAGTTGCGCCGGCGGCAACGTGATCCGGCGGGTGAAGACACTCATCAAGTCCGCCGTATCGAGCGCCTCCAGGCCCGGCAGGCCCACCGCTTTGTCTTTGCCGAAGGCACGCTGACAGGTCACGGCGTAGCGGGCTTCGAGGTAAGCTTGGAAGCCGGCCAGGGATTTGTCCGACTCATACTCCGCGGAAGCGGAAAGGAGGCAGATCCGGAGCGGCGGCGCCTCTGCGCGGGCGGCGGCCAACCCGGTGATGGCGAACAGGACAAGACCAAGCCATCGGACGGATTTGCCCTGCCCGCGGCGGCCAACCTCGGCCCCACGCGACCGTGGAAAAACAACCGGCGTTACGGCGCGCATAGATGGTTGAGGTATTCTTCGAGATTGGTGTAGCGGTCGCCGTCCCGATCGGCGTTGCGGTCGGCTGGATTTGTTGGGTCCAGTCCCCGGGCCTGTTCCCAGGCGTCGGGCATGCCATCTCGATCCTGGTCCGCCGGGGCTGGCGCGCTGCGCAGCTTGGGCCAACCGCCCACTTCCGCTTGTGAATCAAGCAACTTGCCCCGGCGGTGCCGAACGTTGTCCGTGACCCGTTCATCCACGGCATCGCGGCGCAACGATGCGCCAGCTTGAGCCAGCACGAGTTCTGCGGCCTCGCGGGCCGGCTGCGTCGGCGGCGTGTCGTCCGCCGGAACGGGGGATGCGGCGGTCTTCCAGTCGGCCACCGTGCCGCGATACTTGTAGCCGGTACCGGAATGCAGCCAGCGGTTGAAGTCGAGCGCGGCGTAGTTGTCGCGGGTGAGATCCGCGCGCGCTTCGAACACGTTCCCGCTCATGTAGCCGCGGGCCAGATCGGGCAGGCTGCCTTTCATCGCGATCGGGAGTTTTGCCGGATCGGTCATGGGGCCCGGACGGAACACGTTGTTGACGCAGTTGATGAAATGGTCGGCGAAGTTGGCCGTGCCGCCCGCGCTCCAGTTGTAGATGAGGTTGTTGCGAAAATCCACGAGGTGCCGGGGCGGAGCTTGCGCGCTGCCCAGGGTAGGGTGACGATCGCGACAGGTGGAAAACAGGTTGTGGTGTAGGGAAATGTTGCCCGATAGATCGCGATACGAAGCGCACATGGCGTGATCGGTTTTATTGTGCAAGCTGTGATTGAGGGCCTCGCTGAGAATGCACCATTGCAAGGTGAAGTTGCCGCCGCGCCGCAGATCGTGCGTGCCGTCAATCGCCCAGCTCAACGAACAATGGTCGAGGATCACCCGGTCAATGTCCTCGGTGTTCAGCGCGTCGTCGCCCCCTTTGGCGCCTTTCTCTTTGTGCTCGTCCCCCAGGCGGACGCGCAGGTAGCGCACGATTACGTTCGTGGCGGTTTTGATCTGGAAGGTGAAATCCTTGAGCGTGATGCCGTCGCCGGGCGCGGTCTGGCCCGCGATGGTAATGGCGGATTTGTCCAGCGTAAGCCGGCTCTTCAGTTCAATCGTGCCGGAAGTCCCAAACACAATGGTGCGCGGGCCGGTGGCGGAACGGATTCCCTCGCGCAGCGAACCTGGACCGGCGTCGTTCAGGTGGGTGACGATGTAAACATCTCCCCCGCGTCCGCCGGTGGCAAAACGGCCAAAGCCCTCTGCGCCCGGAAAAGCTGGGAGTTCCTTGGCCATTGCGCTCCCCGCCAATGCAACTATCGCGACCGCCCCCAAGCGGGCCGCAATCCCACTTCCGAAGCGGTGACGGGCGCGAGTGGTTCGATTCTGGGGACGCAGGCGGAGCAGTTGGCTGTTCAAGGAACGATTGATGCCATGCCGCCCCAGCGTCGGCAATTTCAAAATTCCATGCACTCGGATCCGCCCATGGGCTGCCGTTTTCTTTGACGATCTCAAGGCGTTTCTGGCAGACTGGCAAACAGATGAAAGCGGATCGAGCAAACCCACGCCGCGGCAGTCTGAATTGCCGGCGAGCAAAGAAGATGCTTCCGGCTGGGTGGTGTTGCCGGCGCACTTGGGTGAGTTTCATCCTGCTCTCCCTCGGCATCGGTCCAGGCTTCGCTGCGCTAGGGGCGGACGCTGCAGGGGCCGTTGTCCCGGCCCCGCCAGCGTGGCGGACGTGCGCCGGGCGGACCGTTTTCGAGGTCAACGACCACGAGGTTTTGAATCCGCTCCAGTCCGGCCACTGGAGGCTGGGCGGAACCGTAGAAGTGCAGTTCACTGGGCCCATCGAACCGCATGAGAACTCGCTCTTCCAATTGTGCGCTCCCGGTGTCGAGGCAATCGAGGGAAAGTTCGATCATGTAATTCTCCCGCAAGGCTGGCGCTATGATCTGAAATACGACCCGCAGGCGGGCACGGTTACCCTTTCCAACCTCCGCCCGGATCGCGCGCCCGCCTTTCCCGGCGCGGAAGGTTTTGGCAAATACACGCTCGGCGGTCGGGGCGGCAGAGTTATTGAGGTCACCAACCTCGACGACCATGGGCCGGGGAGCTTCCGCGCGGCGTGCTTGGCCAAGGGGCCGCGGACAGTGGTGTTTCGGGTCTCAGGTACGATTCCACTCGAATCCAGGCTCAAGATCACCGAACCCTTTCTCACCGTCGCAGGCCAGACCGCTCCTGGCGCTGGTATTTGCCTCAAGAATTATCAGGTCAGCTTCAATACCCACGATTTGATCCTCCGCTATCTGCGGTTCCGGCCGGGGGACGAATCAGGCGTCGAGCAGGACGGCTTTGGCGGCGAGGGCCATCACCTCATTGTTGATCATTGCACCGCCAGCTGGGGCGTGGACGAGACGTTCTCGATCAACAAGGGCACGAACCTCACGGTGCAGTGGTGTCTGGTCAGCGAGAGTTTGACCAAATCTCTGCACAAGAAGGGGGCTCATGGCTACGGCGGACTGTGGGGCGGGCCGGGCGGCTCGTGGCATCATAATCTGCTGGCCCATCACAGCAGTCGCAACCCGCGCGCTTCCGGGAATGCCGAGTCCGGCTTGATGGATTACCGCAACAACGTGGTTTACAATTGGGGCTTCAACAGCGCCTACGGGGGTGAACTCTGGCCGCGGAACTGGATCAACAACTACTATAAATCCGGCCCGGCCACGTCCGAAAAGGTTCGCCGGCGCATTTTTCTGCAAAAGGATCCGCGTGGCAAAATGTATGCGGCGGGTAATTTCGTCTGCGGCGCCTCGGCCATCTCGGCCGACAACTGGCAGGGCGGAATTGACTTCGCGCCGGACGGGGAAGCCACCGAAGCGACGCTGCGGGTCGCGCACCCCTTGGTCGTGGCGCCGGTGACCACCCAACCGGCGGAAACGGCCTATGAATTAGTCCTTGCCCAGGTGGGCTGTTCGTTGTTTCGTGATTCGGTTGACCAACGCATCATTGAAGAGGTTCGCACCGGCACTGCCAAGTTCGGCGAAACGTATGGCGGGGGCGGCAAGGGTATTATTGACTCCCAGACGGCCGTGGGTGGCTGGCCGGAGTTGCGCTCGCAACCGGCGCCGCCCGATACGGACCACGACGGCATGCCGGACGACTGGGAGCGAAAACACGGGCTGGACCTGAACAATTCCGCCGACGGCGCGTCGGATACCAATGGCAATGGTTACACCAATCTCGAAGCATATCTGAACTCATTAACCCCAACCCCAAACTGATTATGGAACTCACGCGCAGACAATTTATCGGCAAAACCACGGCGGCAGTGATCGTCGGCGGCATGATGGCCACCGGCAAAGTTTTTGGCGCCAACAACCGCATCCGCGTTTGCACCATCGGCTTCAACGGCCAGGGCCGCGGTCACATCAACGACATTCTCGGCCTGAAGGACGAGGCCGAATACACCGCCTTGTGCGACGTGGATTCCGAAGTGCTCGCGCGTGGTGCGGAAATGGTTCAAGCCAAGCAAGGCAAAGCGCCCAAGCTCTACCGGGACATCCGTGAAGCCTTGCAAGACAAGGAAATAGACGCCGTCACCATCGCCACGCCAAATCATTGGCACACACTCGCGGCCATCTGGGCGGCTCAGGCCGGCAAGGACGTTTACGTGGAGAAGCCGCTTTCCCACAGCATCTATGAGGGCCGGCAGCTCACCGCGGCGGCCGGGAAATACCAACGCATCGTGCAGCACGGCACGCAAAGCCGTTCCAGCGCCACGCTCCGGCGCGACATCAAACTGATTCACGACGGTTTCATTGGGGAGATCGTGGAATCCCGCGGCTACGTTTACAAGAACGGCAACCGCGGGCCCATCGGCCACGGCAAACCCGGTCCGGTGCCGGCGAATCTCGACTGGCCGCTCTGGCAGGGGCCGGCCCGCGACCACGAATTCATGATCAACATTGACCGCAAAAAGCCGGGCCTCTACGTCCACTACGACTGGCACTATTTCTGGGAATACGGCAACGGCGAGATTGGCAACCAAGGCGTGCATCAGATGGATATCGCCTGTTGGGGCCACAACCGGGGTCTGCCGGTGAACGTGTACAGCGCGGGTGGACGCTTTGGTTTGAACGACGACGGCCAGACGCCGAACACGCAGGCCACCACCTTCACGTATGCCGACGGCACCATCCTGACCTTTCAAGTACGCAACCTCGGTTCGTACGAGGAATTCGACGGCAGCAATTGCGGCAACAGCTTTTTCGGCACCAAAGGCTTCTATGTGGTGGGTCGGGGATTTTTCTCCTACCAGGAAGGCAAGAAGGACGGCAAGCCGAGCGACCGCGCAGCCATCCCCGTCCCCGACACCGCGCCCGCGCTGGACAAGGGCAATAAATGGGACCGCTTCTTCAAAGCCATCCGCTCACGCAACCCGGCGGACATGCCGGTATCCACGCTCGATGCGCATTACTCCTGCGTGCATTGCCAACTCGGCAACATCGCCTTTCGCCTGGGGCGCTCGCTGGAATTCGAGCCCAAAGCGGAACGCTTCAAGGACCGCGAAGCCAACAAGTATGTAAAGCGCGAGTATCGCAAGGGCTTTGAAGTGCCGCAGTTGGCGTGAACTCCGTCGTGCGGCGCGTCCGGCATGCTAATGGCGGGCTGCGCTTCGCCGCACGGTGCGAAAGGAATAATTCTTTGCGTGATTCCAAGCAGGCCGCCGGCCCAAAAGGAATCAAAGTGCGAATGGTTGGGACGCACGCCCCATCCTGAGCTTCGTAGCAGCCGACGTGAGGAGGCTCATTCTGTTTCGGAAGCAGGAAGTCAGAGCCTCCTGACGTCGGCTGCAACAGTTCGGGGGTTCAATGGGCGAATTGTTCGGGGAATTCTCACCCCGCCTTCTCCCCCCGGGGAGACGATGGGACCTTGCACGTTTTCGGTAGTTCGCTTGACCGTCCGGCCAATCCAGCGTGTGGCAGTTCACCGATGCGGCGAACGATTCACCCTCTCCGTGGGGGGAGGGCCGGGGTGAGGGAGGTCGAGTGCAGTTCTCCAACACAATGGAAAGCGGCGGTGAACGCGCACTCCAGACGCTCCGCGCGGTTTGCTGACGCAGCCGGAGCGCGGGCGGTCTCTCGCCCGCAGCGCTGCGCCAAACCAGAACGCGTTGATTTATCCGCAAGCTTCTCTGCTCGTTCACGCGCTGCGGACGGGGACCGTCCGCGCTCCTGGAACGCCTCGGGCTTTATTCCGCTGACAATGATTCCCCTGACCGAGCTGGCGGTTGGCAACGCCAACGGTCACGCTGACTTGGCTCCCGGAAATCGGAGGAAGGCGGATGCGCAGGGAAAGCCCGTTAGGGCTGGCATATTTATAGTTTCGCAGTCACCAAACCAACGAAGCTCCGTCGGAGCGACATCATCGAATCTCGCCCTGCGGAACATCCCAAAGGGATTTCAGCATGTAGCCCAGGGTTGGCCGCAGAGCGGGCTACCCTGGGTTGACGATCATCAAATCAAAACCCCAACGGGGTTTCAGCAACCAGATGGAGCGTCGGGCGTTGCAACCCCGTTGGGGTCGTTGGGGTAGATGTTTTTTTGGACGATTACCCAGGGTAGCTCGTGCCTCGCAACCGCTGGGCTGAGGGCTGGAATCCCGTTGGGATTCTCAAATATGCCGCGCGGAACAGAGCGCGGGCTTCAGCCCGCTTCAACACCCGCATGATGGCGCGCGCTGGATTTCTCGTGGCCTCCTCTGGTGTGCGGACGGTGAAGCGGCGTGAACGCCGCGCTCCGGGAACGCCCCGGACTTTATTCCGCAGCCAATGATCCCCCGGACCGAGCTGGCGGTTGGCAACGCCACCAGTCGCGCCGACTTAGGGAGCGACTTGCAACCGGAAGAACAGACTGCCCCAGTTGTCCACGTCCCAATAGTGCGGATAAACCATGCTGGTGTTCGTGGCTGTGAATATCGAGCCCTCGTTGGTCCAAGCACTCAAATTTCCTGAAACCTGCAACTGGTAATTTGTACCAAGGGTCAGGCCGGAGAAAGCCGGTTTGACCGCCTTGATCAAGTTTAAGCGTAGTCCTGACTCGATGAGGTGCAGTTGCAACACCTCAGTCGGCGAGAATGCGCGGTTGTAGATTCGGATGTCATCAATGCGGCCATTCATCAACGCCAAATTGTGTTGCGGGTTAGAATAGCCAGGCGCCCCGATGAGCAGGGGCTCGTTTCCGGTGTAGGTTGTCGGAGAGCAGTTGACGGTTGGGCCGTCGTTGTCTTCGGTAAGCTGCGCATCAATGTAGAGCTTGGAACCATTGGTGGATCGAACAGCGACCATGTGGTACCAGCGCCCAAATTGAGCTACAGGAAGAGCGCTGGCAGTGTTTTCTTGGCATCCTATGCAGCCACCCTCAGGGGGGAACTGTTGGAACATCCAAAAATTGCCGGGTTGCCCGTGGTGCCCCCACAAGCCGTAACTGCGGCCGCAGTCTGCGCCCTTACCAACGATCCTTACGTTCCCATTCGATTGAGCAAAGTTTACCCAGCAAGACATGGTGATGTCGTTCGTTATTCTCAATGACGGGGAATCCGGCACTGTGATGAAGGCCGATACGCCATCAAAGGCATAAGCTGAATCAGGATTTCCCAACCTGTCCACAGCCAAAGCCGCCGCCGTTACCGTCCCATTGTTGCCATTCCCGCTCGCGTCATTCGCATTCCCATTGAACGAGTAATACGCCACCAACCCGTTCGTGAACGGGTCTTGGGCTTGGGCGGGAAGGAAGCCCCCAAAGGTGAGGAGAACAATCACGAACGAGAGTTTGATGTCTTTCATAGGACGGTGTGAGTTCACTGAGTTTTCGCCGATTTCCGTTTATGACGATTCGCTGGCTGCGCGTCAAGACTATTGTCTGTGTTCGAGAAATTGCGCTGCGGCAGAATGCCATGAATGCGGAATTTGGAAATATCCACGGCCTTTGCACTGGTGCTTAAAAAGCACCGTAGCGCCAGTGGAATTTCCCAAGAACTCTTGGCTGAAAAAGCTGATATTCACCCAACGCATGTCGGTCTGATTGAGCGTTCGCTCCGTAACCCAAGCCTGAAAGTCGCTAAAGCCATCGCAGACGCACTCGGTTTGTCGTTGGCTCAAATGATTGCCGAGGCAGAACAACTACAACAAAAGAGGTCTTGACGGTTCGCAAGTTACGCAAAGGCGAGTCGTTTTCATCAAAGTGGCGGCGAGTCGCGGGGTGAAGTTGGGCGGCACGGTGGTGACGGTGGGTTTCGGGGAAGTTGATAGGTGAGTGTTGATGGTTGATAGAAAAACTTGCTACTCGGGGCGGGGGATGACGCGCGGTATTTCCAGATCAGCGTGCCGGTGCAGCCGGGCAATTCGGGCGGGGCGTTGGTGGATGAGCGCGGGAACGTGGTGGGCGTGGTCTCCGCAAAACTGAATGCTTCGGCCGCCTTGGCCCTGAGCGGCACGCTCCCGGAGAATGTGAATTACGCGGTGAAGAGTAGTTATCTTCTGAGCTTCCTGGAGTCCGTCCCGGAGGTGGCGAACAAACTCAAAGAGGCTTCGACCAAGGAGAAGAAGTTTGAGGACGTGGTGAAGGAAGCGGAGCAGGCGGCGGTGCTAGTGTTGGTGTACTGAGGTTGTCCGCAGATTTCACAGAGTCACGCAGATCAGGAATCCGTGTAATCACCATCATCTGCGGATTCGGAGTCGGTGGTCTTGGGGTTGGTTTATTAAGGAACGAAACGTGACGACCGCTGTTCCCGGAGTTGACCCTGAGACCCGTTTGGCGTTCAATCCAAACATGAAATTACATCGCCGGGATTTCCTGAAGACCGCCGGTTTGACCGTGGGCGCCGCTGGTTTTCTCGGACGCTCGACGTTCGGCGCTGAAACTTCCCAGCCCGCGAGCTTCATCCTTGGGCCCCCGAGGATGAAACTTGGCCTCGTTACCTACAACATCGCCAAAGACTGGGACGTGCCCACGATCATCAAGAATTGCACGGAGACAAAGTTCCAGGGCGTCGAACTCCGCACGACCCACGCGCACGGGGTCGAGGTTTTGTTGAGCAAGGCCCAACGCCAAGCGGTCAAGAAGCAATTCCACGATTCGCCCGTCGAATTGATGGGCCTGGGCAGCGCGTTTGATTTCCACACGCCGGACCCGGCCAAGCTCCGCGCCGATATCACGGCCACGAAGGAATACATCCTCCTGGCGCAGGACGTCGGTGCGCCCGGGGTCAAAGTCCGCCCCAACGGATTGCCCCCCGAAGTGCCGAAGGAAAAAACGCTGGCCCAAATTGGCCGATCGCTACGCGAGCTTGGCGAATTCGCCGCGGGCCACGGGGTGCAGATCCGCCTGGAGGTTCATGGCAAGGAAACGTCCCTGGTGCCGAACATCAAAACCATCCTGGACGTGACCGACCATCCAAACGTCGGCGCTTGCTGGAATTGCAATCAATCCGATCTGGACGGTGCCGGGTTTGATTCCAATTTTGATCTCTTGAAAGACAAGATTTTCACCGTCCATATGCGCGACCTTTATCTGGACGAATACCCGTTCCGCAAACTGCTGAACGGCCTGAACGCGGCCGGCTTCACCGGCTATTGCCTCGCCGAGATTTCGGAGAGCCAGGACCCGGTGCGCGTCCTGAAATACTTCCGTTCGCTCTGGCTGGCGTATCAGAATCTGCTTTGAGCGTCCGGCAAATAACAAACCAACCCCCTCGGCCTCCTCCCGTCAACCCGCCAACTTTATGAAACGACGCCAATTCCTCCAATCGCTGACCGCCACCGGGGCCGGACTGCTCCTGCCGCGCACTTCAATTCTTGGCGCGGACGCTCCCAGCAATAAGCTGAATATCGCCTTGCTCGGCACATGGGGCCGCGGCGAAGCCCACTTCAGCGCCATCTCCAGCGAGAACGTCGTCGCGCTATGCGACGTCAACGAAGATCACCTCGCATCCGGCGCGAAGCGGTTTCCGGGGGCAAAGACCTACGTGGATTGGCGAAAATGCCTCGACCAGAAGGACGTTCAGGCGGTGGTCTGCTGCACGGCCGATCACACGCACGCTTTCGTGGCGAACTGGGCGATGAACCGCGGCCTGCATGTCTATTGTGAAAAGCCGCTCGCCAACTCGGTGGCCGAAGCGCGTGTCGTCCGCGCCAATTATCTCCAGAACAAAACCAAACTGGCCACCCAGGTCGGCACCCAGCGCCACGCAATCGAAAACTTCAACCGTGTTCGGGAATTGATCCGTGACGGTGCCATCGGCGAACTGCAGGAGGTGTGCGCCTGGGGTGACCGCAAGCTGCCCAAGCCCGGTTACCTGCCCGCGCAAGGCGAGCCGCCGGACTATCTTCACTACGATTTGTGGCTTGGCCCTTCACCCCATCATCCCTACAACCCGGGTTATTTTTCCGGAGGTCCGGGAATGAATTGTCTGCAGTGGAACATGTATTGGGATTTCGGCAGCGGCCAGGTCGGCGATATGGGCAGCCACACCATGGATCTGGCGTGGAACGCGATTGACGCCCGCCTCCCCACCTCCGCCGCCGGCAAAGGCGACCCATTCAATCCCGAGGTCACCCCGGTGGCGCTGACCATGCAGTTTGAGCATCCCGCCAACGACTGGCGTCCCGCCATTCGGGTCTCATGGTATCAAGGTGGCCACATGCCGGAGTCCCCGGCTCCGTATTTGGATCTGAAAAAGATCGGGCACGGCGCGATGTTCGAAGGCAGCAAAGGCACCCTCGTTGCCGATTTCAACACCCGGGTTCTGCTGCCCGCCCGCGACAAAGCGGACATGACTTATTACAAGCCGCGCGCAACCGCGGACTTGATTCCCCCGTTGGGCGAATTCCAAAAGGAATGGATCAACGCCTGCAAAGGCAATTTGAAAACTTCGTGCGATTTTGAATACGGTGGCAATCTGATCGAACAAATGCTGCTGGGTCTGGTGGCTTACCGCGTGGGCCAGAAGATTAGCTACGATGCTGCCGTCGGTCGCGTGACGGACAACCCGGAAGCCAACGCCCTGCTGGCACGCAAGTATCGCCCCGGCTGGACGCTCAACGGCTGAGGCCGACCGGCGCCAACGCCTCGCCCGCCTGCCCTTCCTTGGGCGAGGGGATTACTTGGCGTCGCCCTGCCGCACCCAGGCTTCGTTGAAGTGCGCGTGCTTGATGGATTTGCGGGCGGGCTGACCGTCCACATCCTTTGCCTCCGCGTGGCCCAGATGATAGCTGTAGCTGGCGTGCAGCGTGCCATCGCGCGCCTGAAGGATGCTCGGATAATGAAACGCGTCCGGGCTGTCGGTAGTCGGCGACGAAGACTCCAGGTGTCGCTTCCACTTCCAGGTTTTGCCTTCATCGTCGGAAATCTGCACCGCCAGGCGGTGCCGCCCGTTTTCGGTGTCGTTGCTGATCAGCACCCAGTCCCCGTTGCGCAGCGAGATGATCTCCGCGCCCGAGCCGGGATTGGGCAGTTCGCTGTCCGTCACCGGCGCCCACGTGTCGCCGCGATCGTGCGATTCACTTTGGTGCAGGCGTTTGGGCGCCGGGCCATTGTCACGCATCAGGGTGTAGAGGGCGCCGTCTTTGCGCCGGACAATGCTCGGTTGAATGTTGCCCCCGGCGATCAACGGCGTGCTCGTATGCCAGGTCTTGCCCCAATCATCCGTGATGGCCATCAAGGAAAAGGAAAAACCATCCGCATACAGCGGAACGATGAGGCGCTTGTCATCGAGCACGAACGGATGCGCCCGCGTCATCCAACCCAGCCGCCGTTGCAGCTTATCTGCGGCGCGCGTTCGGATGGCTGCCAGCCATTGCTGGACGCGGGCCCGAGCGGGTTCGGCGAACGCCCCGCCCTTGAGTCTGGCTTCGGTCTGGTTTACGAAATTGCTCACGCTCGCTTCAAATTCGGGGCCGGGCGTGAGGTGCAGCACTTCGTTCACCTCCCATTTCGGCGGGCCGTTCCGGTGATAGTCCGCGGCGATGCGATATTTCATCAGCGCCGACTCCCACTGGTTGGCGAGGATCGTCGGCCAGAGCAGCCAGAGCCGTCCTGCGGGATCAATGAACATGCAGCAATTCGTGTCCGGATATTCGGGTGTGTCCGCCATGGTGAACCGCTGGCTCCAGGTGGTTGCGCCTTTGGGTTGGCGTGCGCCTTCGATGCGTACGTCATCGGCGGTGCGCTCGCCCGAGCCATGAAACCAGCACACCAAAATGTCGCCCTTCGGGGTTTCGACGATACACGAGCCGTGGTTGTGCCAGTGTTCGAGCGGAAAGATCAGCTCCCCTTTGCAGAACGGCTTCTCGGGTTGCGCCGCCCGCCCCGCCCCGCCGCTGCCAATCAACCCCGCGATCATCCACCCGACGAGGACGCATTTTTTCATTTGGCCGCCTGATTTAATAGGTTTACCGGAATTCATAATCCCTTGCCAACGTTGAACCAATTTCCAACAGTTACGTCCAATTACTCATGATTGACAATCCTGATCTGAACTCGGGACGCGCTGCCCGGTCAAAGCCCGCCGCTGTTTCCCGGCGTGGCTTTCTTCGCACTACGCGCAACGCCGCCCTGGCCGCTGGTTTGGGCGTGGTCGGGCCGAATCTCTTCCTGAATCGCACCAAAGCCGCCACCGGTCAGAATCCAAGCGAATTCATCCGCGTCGGCTTCATCGGCGTCGGCGGGCAGGGCAACAGTAATCTCCAGGCGCTGATGAAAAATGCCGTCGCCGTCTGCGATGTGGATCAGACCCGCGCGCAAACCGCCAAGGCGCGCGTCGAGCAAGCCAATGGCCGGCCATGCGGGGTGTTTGGCGACTACCGAAAATTGCTCGAGGACAAAGCCATTGACGCGGTGCTCATCAGCACGCCCGATCACTGGCACACGTTGCCTGCGCTCCACGCGTGCGAGGCCGGCAAGGATGTGTACTGCGAAAAACCGCTCACCCTTTTCATTGACGAGGGGCGCGTGCTGGTGGACGCCGTGCGCCGCACCAAGCGGGTCTTCCAGACCGGCAGTCAGCAACGTTCGGATGCCAAGTTCCTCAAAGGCTGCGAATACGTCCGCTCGGGGCGGATCGGAAAAATCAAGACGATCAAGGTGGGTTTGCCAACGGTGAATTATCTGGAGCGGGCGACCAAACCGCCGGTCGTTCCCGACGGCACGCCGCCTGCGGGCCTTGACTACGAGATGTGGCTGGGGCCGGCGCCGCAGCGACCTTACAACCCGAACCATGTCTTCTATCTCTTCCGGTTCTTCTGGGATTACTCCGGCGGCCAGATGACCAACTTTGGCGCGCATCACCTCGACATCGCGCAATGGGGACTGGGCATGGACGCGAGCGGCCCGGTGGAAATCGCGGGCACCGCCGTATACAACGCGGAAAAATACTACGAAACCCCGCAAACGTTCGACGTGACCTACCGGTATGCCAACGGCACCGTGTTGCTCTGCAACGGCGGCGGCAACAAATATCGCGGCGGCACCACGTTCGAGGGAGAACGCGGCACCATTTTTGTCAGTCGTGGCAATGTCGAATCCACCCCGGACGAAATCCTCACCCAGCCGTTGGACGACAAATCGGTGCGCCTCTACGCCAGCCCGGAACACCATCAGAACTGGCTCGACTGCATCAAAAGCCGGCAGGACCCGATCTGTAACGTCGAGGTTGGCCATCGTTCCGCCACCGTCTGCCATCTGGGTAACATCGCCATTCGCACCGGCAAAAAGGTCCGCTGGGATCCGAAGCTGGAGGCCGTGGTGGGCGACGCGGAAGTCGCCCAATGGGTCCGCCGGCCCTACCGCGCGCCGTGGCAGTTGCCGCCCGCGTAAATGCGCGGTCTGCCGGAATCAACCATGCTGTACGCGCTCCCAAGATCGTTCCCATTTGCGAAGGTTTTCTGGAGCGCGGGTGGGCCCGCGCCCGCAGCGCTTCGGCTGCAGGGAAACGGTCGGATTAGCTGACGCCTTCTCTGCCGTTCAGCCGCTGCGATCGGGGGCCGGTGGCGCTCCACTGCGGCGGTGGCGGCCCTGCGCTGTGCCTTGGCCGGTTTGCCTTGGCGTGTATAGACCGGCGAAACCGTTACGGTGAAACGGGCACGGCGTTGATTTCGATCGCCTCGCCGCTCCCGAATTGCGCGCGACCGTTGATGAAAGAATTCTGCAACGGCACCGGGAACTGCGTCGGGAGCTTTTTCGCATCCTTGTTTTGCTCCGCGCCGGATTGTCTGGCCTGCGCCCAAACCGGCGCGTTGGTCGGCTCCATGAAACTCCACGTAAACTCGACCGCCTGATTGAGCGTGCGGTTCGTGCCGGTAACCCGGTAGAAATTACTTTGCGTCGGCTGCGACTGGACCATGGCGGCCGTGGCCGGAAGTTGGTTGACCTTCCCGTCGCGCTTGAACAATTGCACCGTTTGATGCTTCTGGCCGCCCACGGCCCCCCCGAATTCCGGCGCCGCGTCGGTTTCCCCGATATACGTCGAGCCGTCGCTGTCCACTACCCGCAATTGCCGGCCCGTTTGCTCCACGCGGAAATTCGCGAGCACCGGCGAAAGGGGCGGCAGCGCAATGACCTTTGCGGCCTTTTGCTTGGGCGTTTCCGGCGCCCGGTTGGCGAAGGACTGGGAATACGTTGGCACCTGTTCGTGCTCAAGGTGGTCGAAGTACGCCAAGTTCGTGGCCATACTGGAGGCTTCGCCGATTGGAGCAACGCTCCCCGGAGCGACCGTAGCCAGCGCCTTGGTCTTGCTTTCATTCGAATCTTGGATGGCCTTTGCCGGCTCCGCCAAAACGGCCGTCTTGGTGGCAGCGACGGCTCCCGACTTGTCCGCCCGGCCCCCTCCTTTGGCGCCAAAGGCCAATGCCGGCTCTGCGCGGCGGCTCCCGTCCTCAAGGCCATGGTCGGCAAACCTGGCGGCGGGCCGGTTCCGCGACGGAGCTGCAGCCGAGACTGGGGACGGCAGCGGCGCTTTCGTCGCGCTGAATTCGGCCGGAATTGTGTTGGCAACGACCGGTGGTGTTCCTACCGACCTGACCTCCGCCCGTTCGCGCTTGGTCAGGTTCTTATCGGTCGTATAGGGCGTTGCTTGATCTGCCACCGTGCCGAGTGCGAGTTGTTTGGTCGCCGGTCGGACGAGGAGTGCCCACGAGCCAACGGCAACCAGCGCGAGCAATGGGAGCCCCCAGGCCAGCCGCGGTAGCCAGCCTCTCCCCAACCCGGTGAATGAAAACGGAGCCCGACCCGGCCGGGCGTTGCGAAACTGCCGCGCGACTTCGCCCTGTAACTGCCGCCGACTGGCGGGATGCAGCTCGACGGGTGCGCCCGCGTCGGCGCGTCGTTTCTTCGCGTAGCGATGGAGCAGTTTTTCAATTGGCCGTTCGTCGTTCATTGGCGGCTATCGGGCGTAAAGCCCCGTCGGCCCCCGTCCCGTTATGGGATTAGACGGCAACCCGCTGGCTTTCTCCCCGGAAAAGACTCTGGCGGCAATGCTCTCCAGCTTATCCAGACATTTGCTCAGGCGCGAACTGACGGTTTTGGGGTTCAAATTCAATTCGGCGCTCAACTCCTCGTAGCTTAAATCACCGAAATAACGCAGTTCGATGATTTCACGGCATGGGTCGCCGACCTGATCCAGAGCCGTCCGCACCAGCTCGGCCCGCTCCCCATTCAACAGATCCACGTCTGGGGCCGTCGCCGCGCTGGGCGGATCCAGCATGAGGCCGGTTTCCGCATCCTCCGCTTGCAGGGAGAGCGGCAACTGCCTGCCCCCGCGCTTGGCCGCGTGTTGCTTCTCCCGAAAGTCCCGGGCCTTGTTGGCGGCAATGCGGAAGAGCCAGGTTTGGAACTGGCTGTCGCCCTGAAAAGTGCTGAGGTTCTTGATGACCGCCAGGAACACCTCCTGACACACTTCCTCCACGTCCTCGCGCGTGAAGTCCGCGGCGAGTTGGAACACAAAGCGCCCGGCCGCGGCGTAGTGGCGGTCGAACAACTCGTCCCATGCCGCCGCCTCGCCGCCTCGGCAGCGGGCGAGCAGTTGGGCTTCCGGTTCGGCGCTCATCCTCGGGCAGTCTATGCGATTGACCGCGAACCACCAGTTTTTGCTCAATCTCACGCCCTGTGCGTCCGGAAACGGCGCGGAACTCTTCCGTGTGCCACCGCCGTAGCCGATGGGTCTGGGGGCACTGGTTGCGGACGACTCTCCCGCGGTTGCCAATTAGCCATAACCATTTTTTGCCAAGCGGGGCTTATACCGGGCGAGTTTCGTTGCCTTTGCGCCAGTGGGTCATTAGAT
>JADLHS010000145.1 GCA_020848635.1 Limisphaerales bacterium | reverse complement strand
CTTCGACATGGGACAGAACATGGTCGGCTGGTGCCAGCTCAAAGTGCGGGGCGCAGCCGGCACGACCGTGCAACTGCGGCACGCCGAGACCACGAATTCCGACGGCACGCTTTACATGGCAAACCTTCGCGGCGCGCGCGTGACAGATCGTTATACGTTGCGCGGCGGTGGCACGGAAATCTGGCAACCGCGGTTTACTTATCACGGTTTCCGTTTTGTGGAAGTCACCGGCTTTCCCCGCAAGCCCACGCTCAACGCGCTCGAAGGCGAGGTGGTTCACGATGATCTGCCGGTGACCGGCGAATTTGCCTGCTCGAATGATTTGCTCAATCGCATCTATCACAACATCGTCTGGGGCACGAAGGGCAATTATCGCTCGATACCGACGGATTGCCCGCAACGCGACGAACGCCAGGGCTGGCTCGGCGATCGTTCTGAAGAGTGTAAGGGCGAGGCCTACCTCTTTAACATCGCGCCGCTCTACTCGAAGTGGCGGCAGGACATGTCCGATGCGCAACAACCGAACGGCAGCATCCCCGACGTCGCACCCGCTTACTGGCCGTTCTACTCCGACAACGTTACATGGCCCAGCAGCGCCATCATCATCCCAGGCGCACTGCAACGTCAATATGGTGACACCGCGAGCATCGGGCGTGATTACGACAGCGGGAAGTTATGGATCGAGCGCATGCTCACTTTCGCAAAGGACAACATCATTTCAAAGGACAACTACGGCGATTGGTGCGTGCCGCCCGAGGAAGCGAAACTCATCCACTCCAAAGACCCCGCCCGTCAGACCGACAAGGCACTGCTGGCCACATCTTACTTCTATTACGACCTGCACCTGATGGGGCGCTACGCGAAGATGCTTGGCAAGACTGCGGATGTTGAACGCTGGTCCCGGCTCGCCGAAGATTACAAGACCGCGTTCAATCAAAAATTCCTCAATCGCGACAAGGGGCAATATGACAACGGCTCACAAACTTCCTGCGTCTTGCCGCTCGCGTTCGGCCTCGTGTCGGAGGACATGCGCGACAGAATCTTTGCGCACCTCGTAAACAAGATTGAAAACGAAACGAAAGGCCACATCGGCACGGGCTTGATCGGCGGACAACACTTGAACCGAGTCCTCTCGGATCACGGCCGCGCTGACCTCTGCTACACCATCGCCACCCAGAAGGATTATCCAGGCTTGGGCTACATGGTCGAGCAAGGTGCGACAACGATCTGGGAACTTTGGAACGGCAACACCGCCGATCCCGCGATGAACTCCGGCAACCACGTCATGCTCATCGGCGACCTCGTGCTCTGGTTCTACGAATACCTCGCCGGGATCGCGCCCGATGACGCGCAACGCGGTTTCAAGCACATCATCATGAAGCCGCAACCCGTCGGTGATTTGAAATGGGTCAAGGCTTCGCACCGCTCGCCTTACGGCTTGATCTCAAGCGAATGGGAGCGCGATGGAAGCAAATTTGACTGGCAGATTGAAATCCCGGCGAACACTACAGCGACGGTTCACTTTCCGGCGACGAGTGCAGAACAAGTAACCGAAAGCGGAAAAGCACTCGACCGGACGCGTGGGGTGAAACTGTTGCGCGTGGAAAATAATTGTGTCGTATTGGCGGTGGAATCAGGCACATATTATTTTACCTCGACGGATAGAAAGACAAAATGAAATGGGATCTTCGCTGTTTTCGGTGGAGTCGTTGGATTATTAGGATGGAGACAGTGGAGTGCAGTTGAAGCAACAAGGTCCAACATCCAATTACCGAAGAAGCACCAAGCTCCCAATGTCAAACACATGCTGGTTTACATCGGCATCGGAAGAATGGATCGTTCATCAGTCCAGCAGCAGCATGCGCCAATGACTGCTGGAGGTTGGTTCTTTGGCAAACTTGATGCAACGTGAGCGTGGGGTCAACCTGGCAGCCGGGAGCAATCACTCCATGACGGGACGAACGTGAAGGAAACCCCGCCTCACCCAGGCGACAGCTCCGAGCGCCGACTAAAAAGACACGAGCAGCTCAGCCTCCCGGCAAAGATAACCGGGGCGACTGAAACCAATTGCCCGGACCGCCTCGAACATTCAGAGTGCTGGGAGGGCTGCAAATAAACACTTCTACAATCGAATGAGAGTCAAAGAAATCTATGTCCGGGCCCAAGTCGGTGAACTCCCGCAACTCGCCTGATGCGGAGTCGAAGCTAACTTGCTGGCTGGGCGAAGTGAGGCGGATGGATTGGCCGCACAACGGTGAAAAACTCACCACCATTCCGACCACGGCAAGCCCGGGAATCCAAGCGCGCGGAATCCAGTGGGCGGATTTCACTTTCCGATGCGCGGGGGCGGCTCGACGCAGAGTTGGACGAGCGCCTCCAGCGTGCGGGCGCGTTGCGTGGTGTCGAGTTTGAGAAAGCGGTCGCGACCGCCAGCCTTGGGCGAGAAACGCGTAAAACCATCCGCCTCAACCGTGACCGCGCCCGGGGCCGAAAGGCCGAAATAGCCGCGCTCCGGCAGCACCGCATACAGTGCGCTGGTCAAATCCCACGTCGGCCGCTCGTGTGGCGGCGGCATGAAGGCAAAGTAGGATTCGGCGATGGGATGATGCGGGACGTAGCGGTAATCCTGCTCGATGCTCACGGCCGGATACGGCAGCGCAATGCCGATTTCAACGCCGCTCCACACGATGGGCGTGGGCCATTCGCGCGCGAGTTTTTGCGACGCCGGAATGTCTTTGTAAACGTTGAACTCACAGAAGCGATTGTTGTCCTCAATGGTTTGGAACGCCCCGGCCATCACGGAAAGCAGTTTCACTTTCCGTCGCACCAGTTCGACGCCTTTCAGCGGGGAGATATCATCCGCTGGGGTGTCCAGCAGTGCCGCGAAATTGGAGAAGTAACCCACCTGCACGAGCGTCACGCTGCCATCGGGTTGGGCGGCGAGCAGGCGGCGCAATAGTTTCAAGGCATCCGGGGCATCGCTGCTGCGCTGGAGTGTGTGCGGGTAACGGAACGCATCGCCATCCCGCGTCTGAACCAGCGGGAGGTATTTGCTGGTGTCGCCTTCCGGCGTGCTGCGGATGCAACCCACCGGCAGGGGGCGTCCGTAAAAACGGTTCATGGCGTCCACATACGGCCCGGCCAGTTCATCGCAGCGGGTGATCGTGACGCAGAGCAATTCGCAAGCACCGCGGGTTTGCAGCGAATGTAACAGGCCCAGCGCGAGCGCGTCATCCACGTCGTTGCCGATGTCCGTGTCGAATATGATCTTCACTGGCGCGGGGGCGTTGGTGGCCGCGACGGGCGAGGCCGCAGCCAGGCTGAGGATGGTAAACAGAATGAGGGATGGCGGGATGGGTTTCATGGTTGGAGTCAGGATTTGAATTTGCTTGATGAGGGGCGGGAGAACAGCCGGCTCAGTAGCGGGAATGTT
>JADLHS010000144.1 GCA_020848635.1 Limisphaerales bacterium | reverse complement strand
TTTGATTTGTTGCCGGAAGACATGGGGAATTATCTCGGCGAATTTGCAGCGAGCGGCTTGCTCAACATCGCCGGCGGTTGCTGCGGCAACACGCCCGAACACATCGCGGCGATTGCCAAGGCGCTTGAAGGCCGGCATCCGCGGGAGTTCCGAGAGCGAACGACGTCACGTCCCATTGTAGCGGCGGGCGTCTCGCCTGCCGTAGAGCCGGGCTTCCAGCCCGGCGGAGAAAACGCCGCCACTTTGCCCCTCCGCCTCTCCGGCTCGCAGCCGTTCACGCAGCAGGTCGGTTCGTTCATCATGATCGGCGAGCGCACCAACGTCGCGGGTTCGCCGAAGTTTGCCAAGCTCATCAAGGAAGGGAACTTCGAGGAGGCCGTGAGCATCGCGCGCCAGCAGGTCGAGAACGGGGCGAACATCATTGATATCTGCATGGACGAGGGAATGATTGACGGCGCTGCCGCCATGTCGCGCTTTCTGCACCTGCTTGGCAGTGAGCCGGAAGTGGCCAAGGTTCCGTTCATGGTGGATTCCTCGAAGTGGGAAGTCATTGAGGCCGGTCTGAAGTGTCTTCAAGGCAAGGGCATCGTGAATTCCATTTCGCTCAAGGAAGGCGAGGCGAAATTTCGCGAGTGCGCCGGCAAAGTCCTCAAATACGGCGCGGCCGTCGTCGTGATGGCGTTCGATGAGCAAGGCCAGGCGGCCACCCTCGCGGACAAGATTCGGATTTGCGAGCGCGCCTATCACATCCTCGTGGCCGAGATCGGTTTTCCGCCCGAGGACATAATTTTTGATCCGAACATCCTCACCGTCGGCACCGGTATCGAGGAACACAATAATTACGCCGTGGATTTCATCGAAGCCACGCGCTGGATCAAAGCGAACCTCCCGCATGCGAAAGTCAGCGGCGGCGTCTCGAATGTGTCGTTCGGATTCCGCGGCAACAATCCCGTGCGCGAGGCCATGCACAGCGCGTTTCTCTTCCACGCGATCCGGGCCGGCATGGACATGGGTATCGTGAACGCCGGCATGTTGGAGGTGTATGCAGAGATCAAGCCGGAGTTGAAGGAACTCGTCGAAGATGTTTTGCTCAATCGCCGCCCCGACGCGACCGAGCGACTGGTTACGTACGGCGAAAAGCTCAAAGCCGCCAGCGCCGGCACGACCGCCAGCGACAAGAAGGTCGAGGAAGAGTGGCGCAAAGGCACGATCGAAGAAAGGCTTTCGCACGCCTTGGTGAAGGGCATTGATACCTACATTGACGCGGACACCGAGGAAGCGCGCCTGAAATACGGCAAGCCGTTGTCGGTCATCGAAGGACCGTTGATGGCCGGGATGAGCGTCGTCGGTGATTTGTTCGGGGCCGGGAAAATGTTTTTGCCCCAGGTGGTGAAGTCCGCGCGCGTGATGAAGAAATCCGTCGCCTGGCTCACGCCGTACATGGAAGCCGAGAAGGCGGCGATGTTGGCGCGCGGAGAAGTCGTGAAGGCGCAAGGCAAGATCGTCCTCGCCACGGTGAAGGGCGACGTGCATGACATCGGCAAGAACATCGTCGGCGTCGTGCTGGCCTGTAACAATTACGAAGTGATTGACCTCGGCGTGATGGTCCCATGCGAAAAGATACTGGAACGCGCGAAATTGGAGAACGCCGACATCATCGGCCTGAGCGGGTTGATCACGCCGTCGCTGGACGAGATGGTCCACGTCGCGCGCGAGATGGAGCGCAACGGTTTTAAGATTCCGTTGCTCATCGGCGGCGCTACGACGAGCCGGGCGCATACGGCGGTGAAAGTGGCGCAGCATTACAGCGAGCCGGTCGTCCATGTCCTCGATGCCAGCCGCGCCGTCCCGGTGACGAGCAGCCTGTTGAGCAAAGACGGCAAGGCGCCGTTCGTGAAACAACTGCGCGAAGATTATGAGAAAGCCCGCGCGACCCACGCGGGATCCCAAGTGAAGCTGCTCTCGCTTGAAGCCGCCCGCGCCAACGCGCCGCAGCTGAAGTATGATGATCTGCCGAAACCGGAGTTCACCGGCGTTGCCCGTTCTGAACCTGCATTGGAATTGCTGGTTCCCATGATTGACTGGTCGCCATTCTTCCATACTTGGGAACTGCGCGGACGGTATCCCAGCATTCTCAAACACGAGAAATACGGCGAGGAGGCCACCAAGCTCTTTGCCGCTGCCCAGGAACTGCTCGGCGAGATCGTCAGCCAAAAGCTGATCCAGGTAAAAGGGGTCTATGGCATCTTCCCCGCCAACCGCATCGGCGACAGTGTCGAACTTTACACAGACGAAACTCGTACCCAGGTTTTGACCACCTTCCGCATGCTACGCCAGCAAATGGTGAAAACCGATGGTACGCCGAACTGGTGCTTGGCCGATTTTGTCGCGCCAAAAGGTGCGCCCGACTACCTCGGTGCATTCGCGGTTAGCACCGGCTTCGGTCTCGAAGAAATGGTCAAGCGATTCAAAGCCGATCATGACGATTACAACGCCATCATGGCCGAGGCACTGGCCGATCGCCTGGCCGAAGCCTACGCTGAATGGCTGCACAAAGAAGTCCGCGTCGAATTTGGCTTTGGACGGGGCGAGAATCTTACAAGCGAACAGCTGATCAACGAGGAATATCGCGGCATTCGTCCCGCTGCCGGTTATCCCGCCTGCCCGGACCATACGGAGAAAGGCACGCTCTGGGAGTTGCTCGATGTGGAGCGGCAGGCCGGAATCAAGCTCACGGAAAGTTTTGCCATGTGGCCGGGCAGTTCGGTGAGCGGGCTTTACTTTGCACATCCGGAATCAAAGTATTTCGCCGTCGGCAGACTGGGCAAAGATCAGATTGACGACCTCGCCCGGCGCAAGGGCATGAGCCTCGCGGAAGCGGAGCGGTGGCTGGGACCTTGGCTGAATTATAGCCCGCACTAGCGGGAACTTGTTTTTCTTGGCGTTTGCCCCTAACCTTTCGGCATGAAGAACGATGTGGTGCCCGTTCAGATTCGGGGAATCCTGCCGGCCAACAGCGGCTGTGCGTTGTTCGTGGGCAATGACGAGAAGGTGTTTGTCATCAACGTCGAGCCGCAGATGGGCACGGTGATCGGCATGTTTCTGCGCGACCAGCCCAAGGAGCGCCCGCTCACGCACGATTTAATGCAAAGCGTCTTCAAAGGCTTCGGCATCACGGTCGAGAGGGTGGTCATCACGGAATTGAAGAATTCGACCTACTTTGCCCGTCTCATCCTCGCGCAGCACAACGAAATCGCCCGGAAAATCGTTGAGATCGACGCCCGGCCCAGTGATTGTCTGGCGCTGGCGGCGGCCCAGAAGAAGCCCATCTTTGTCCACCGGGCGCTGTTTGAACAGGTGGAGGACATGAGCGAAGTCCTCGACAAGATCAACGAAGGCGGCAACGAGCCGGAATAGCCAAGGATGCCTCCCCCTGTCGCCAAGCCGGATGCACCGGTGGCCTTGGTTTGCGGTGAAGACGACTTCGCCGTGAAACAGCGCGCCAAACAGCTCTACCAGCAATGGTGCGATGCCTTGGGGGGCATGGATCATGAAATGATCGAAGCCACCGTGAGCAACAGCGGGGAGGCGCTGAAGGCGATTGGCCGCTTGCGGGAGTCATTGCAGACCCTTCCGTTCTTCGGCAGCGGCAAGGCGATCTGGTTGCGGGACTGCAATTTCCTCGGGGACGAGCGCGCGGCGCAGGCCGGTGCCGTGACGGAAACGCTCGCGGAACTTGCCCAGGAGTTGAAAACATTCGCTTGGGACAAAGTCCGCCTGCTCGTGAGTGCCGGCAAAGTGGACAAGCGGAAGACATTTTACAAAGTGTTGGAGAAGATCGGGCGCGTGGAGAGTTTTGAAGGTTGGTCGGTGAACGACAAGGACTGGGGAGACCAGGCGGAGGCGTGGGCGCGCAAGGGCATTCAGGCGCGTGCCAAGCAAATTGGCGAGCGGGCGCTGGGGGAGTTGATCACCTGCGTTGGTCCGCATCCCCGCCAGCTCGACAGCGAGATCGAGAAACTTTGCCTCTACGTCGGGGAACGAATGGAAATCGGCGCTGCGGACGTGAAGGCCGTTTGCGTCAAGAACAAGACGTCGCGGGCGTTCGCGTTGGGGGACGCGCTGGGCAACCGCGATTTGCCCGGCCTGCTGTGCTGCCTCGATGAGGAGTTGTGGGCGATGCAGTTCGACAAGGAGAAGAGCGAGATCGGGATGCTATACGGTCTGATTTCGAAGGTGCGCTCCCTGCTGATGTTGAAGGAAATGTTGCGCGAGGGCTGGATCAAGCCGACCGAGAATTACAGCCAATTCAAGATGCAATTGGAACGCGTGCCGGCGGCGCAACTGCCGACGGACAAGAAATACAATCCACTGGCGCTGAATCCGTATGTGCTGTTCAAGGCGCTGCCCCAGGCGCGCCATTACTCAGAGGCGGAACTGGTTCGCGCGATGGATTTGCTCTTGCGGGCGAACCAGCGGTTGGTCGCCAGCGCGCTGGATGAGAAACTCGTGTTGCAGCAAACCCTGGTGCAGATTGTCGGCACCGCCACCGCCCGGTCCACCGCGGCACGCCGGACGGCTTGAGTGCGTATTGAGATATGAGTCCCCCGTGTGCCAATCTAACGGTTCTGGTGGGCGAACGGTTTGCCTGCGTAAAGATCGCGGGCCGGGCAAATTTCAACGCGAGCGTGAACTTCAAGACTCTGCTCGGCGAACTGCAGCAGCAGGGTTATCCCTATATTGTGCTCGAACTCTCCGAGTGCGCCTTGATGGATAGCACCTTCCTCGGCGTGCTGGCGGGGTTTGGCTTGAAAGCCAATGCTCCGCCGGGTGGTTGCACGGCCCACGCGATCGAGTTGCGGAACGCCAACGAACGCTTGACCGAATTGCTGGAAAACTTGGGCGTGCTGCATTTGTTTCGGACCACGGAAGGGGCGTTGCCGGCGGGTGGGACTTTGGCTCCGGACGTGCCGGCGACCTGCATCCCGTCCCATGAAGAACTCACCCGCGCGTCGCTGGAAGCCCACCAAACGCTGATGGAACTCAATCCGGAGAATGTCGCCCGGTTCAAGGACGTGGTGAAGTTCCTGGCCGAGGATTTGAAGAAGCTGCGGGGCGCGCGGTGAAGACATCCATGCGCCGTAATCACCCGGCTTCGTCTGTACTCCGCGCCGGCGCCGGCCGATGGCGCTGGTTGTTGCTCGCGTTCAACACCCTCGTTCGGGTTGCCCAGGCGGATCCGGTTGACGACCTGGTGCTTCAGGAGATGCACACGCATCAGATTCCCGGCGTCGCGCTTACGGTTATCAAACACGGTCGGGAGGTCAAGACGGCTGCCTATGGCGTGGCGAATCTGGAGTTGAATGTGCCTGTCCGGTCGGACACGGTCTTCGAAATTGGCTCGGTGACGAAGCAATTCACGGCGGCGGCCATCCTTCTATTGCAGCAGCAGGGGAAGCTCTCCGTGAACGATCCGCTTTCAAAACACCTGCCGGCGGCGCCCGGGGCGTGGACGAACATCACGATTCGGCACTTGCTCACGCACACCTCGGGGATCAAGAACTATACCGGCCTGCATGGCTTCGAGTTTTCAAAACATCTCACGCAGAGGCAGTTCATCCAGGCGGTCGCCGCGCTGAAGCCGGATTTCGCGCCCGGCGCGGCGTGGAAATACTCGAACAGCGGTTACAATCTGCTGGGCTTGATCGTGGAAAACGTGAGCGGTCAGAGCTACTGGCAGTTTCTCCGGGACCATATCTGGCATCCGCTCGGTATGAATGCCACCACAGATCGCAATCCCGGCGTCATCATCACCAATCGCGCCGCCGGCTATGAGCAAACCAATCACGTTCACATCAATCGCGACTACGACCTCACCGATATTTTTTCCGCCGGGGCGATTGTTTCCACGGTCGGAGACCTGGCCCGGTGGCACGGCGCGTTGGATGGGGAGCACTTGCTCACGCGGGAGTCAAAGTTGCAGATGTGGACGCCCGCCCGCCTGAACGACGGTCAGGGAACCAGCTATGGGTTCGGCTGGTTCATCCAGACCCTCGACGGGCGGCGCAACATTGCGCACAACGGCGCGACCTCCGGCTTCAGTGCCAGCGCGCAGCGTTATCCGGATGACGGGCTGAATGTCATTGTCCTGACGAACACGGACGAAATGGTGGCGGCGGTGGTGGCGAAAAAGGTGGCCGCCCTCTATCTTGACTCTCCAAAGCAACCGTAGTTTCAAGAGCTTGACTGTGTGCGGCGGGGCAGGGGCGAGATGCGCAGGACTCCGCTGCGCGCAGCGGGTGCTCCTGCTGCCAGAATGCGGAGAGGATTGAGGCGCTCACGCCATTGGGTCGGTACCGTCGAGAACGAAGTAGAATTCGCTTCCCTGTCCCGGTTGACTCCGCACGCCGACGCGTCCGCCGTGGGCCACCACCACTTCGCGGGCGATGGTCAGCCCGAGGCCTGCGCCCCGCTTCATCTGGCCCGGCACCCGGAAGAAGCGGTCAAAAATGCGGACCTGAAATTCGGCGGCGATGCCCGGCCCTTGATCGCGCACGCTGAATTGCACGCCGCGATCGGCGTTGGAGTTGGCGCTGACGTGAATCTGCGCGCCACGCGGTGAGTATTTGATCGCGTTGGTGATGAAATTGTGGAAGACATGGCCGATCTTCTGGCGGTCCACCAACACCGGGGGTAACCCAGGTTCGACGGTGGGGGTGAGGGTGACGCCCGCCTCGGCTGCGCTGCGCCGCGCTTCGTCCACGATGAATTGCACGAGGTCGGCGGGGTGGACGGGCTCGCGAACGAGACTGGCGGCGCCGGCTTCGAGGCGCGCAATATCGAGCAATTCGTCGAGGATACGAATCAAGCGCTCCGAATCCTTGCGCGCGGTGGTGACGAGTTCATCTTGCTTCTTGGTGAGCGGCCCCAGGCTTTTTTCCAGCAACAGATGCAGGACCATGCGGACGCTGGTGAGCGGGGTTTTGAGTTCATGGCTGACGGTGGCCACCAGGTTGGTCTTGGCGTCGTCGAGCAGCCGAAACCGCGTGACATCGTGCAACACCACGGCCACGCCGACGGGCCGGGTGTCCGTTTCCCGCATGAGGTGGATGCGGGGGAGAAAGGATTTTTCCTCGCCGCTGACTCGCAACGTAAGGACTTCATCAAAACTATCCGGCAGAAAATCCTGATTGCTGCGGAGGACCGCGGCGGTGGCCTCGGCGAGCCGCGGCGGCAACGCCCCGTTGAGTGCGAGTTGCGCGCTCAACGTCTGCGCGGCGCGGTTGTTCAACTCGATCCGCCCCTGGGTGTCCATGATGAACACTGGGTCGGAGAAGGAGGCCAGGGCGGCTTCCATCGTCCGATGCAACCGGAGGATTTGCTCGGTGGTGCTTTGCCGGTAGGTGTTCAACTGCGCCGCCATTTTGTTGAAGGTGACGGCGAGTTCGCCCAATTCGTCGTTCGACAGCACGGGCACGGTTTGTTCAAGGTTGCCATGGCCGATCTCGCGCGCGGCGTTGGTCAGGGTTTGAATCGGCTTCAAGATGGCCTTGTCGAGTTTGAAGCTGGCGTAACCGGAGATGCCAAGCGCGAGGACGAGGGCCAGCAGCAGCAGGCTCGGGATGGTGCGGTTGATCCGTTGGATTTTCCGGCCATTCGTCACAATGTTTTCCTGCGTCAGCTCGTGGATGCGTTCGAGGAGTGGGTTGATGGCACCCGTGCGTGGGATGATCTGGAGGTCATACAGGTCGCGTTGCTCGGACCGGCTGGCGGCGGGGTCGAGCATTTCCAAACCGACCGCACACAGGGCCTGGAAGTTGGTCCGCAGTTGGATCAGCAGGTTGAACTGCGGGACAATGGCGCGGTTGGTGAACTGGGACTCGAGGCTCTCCCGAAAAAGCTGCGCGTTCATCTCGAACATTTCGCGCATGGGGGCCTTGTCCTCCGTGCGGGAGCGTTGCAACGCCGCATCCATGCGGGCCAGCGTCACGCGCAGGTTTTGCGCCGCCACTTCGCTCTGATAATTGTCCAGCACGGTCTGGCCGATGTTGCCCGCCATGCGCGCGAACCAGAAAAGCACGAGGGCGCTCACCCCGATCAGGATCGCGAAGCGCGGGATCAGGCTCAGAAAAATGCGGGCGCGGAGCATGGTTGGTCGGGCGGCTAGGTGCTCAATTTCTTTTTTCGCTCGTAAAGTGTGCCGCGCGCGATGCCGAGGATTTGCGCGGCTTCCTCCATCGTGCTGGTTTGCGCGAGGATGCGCCGGATATGCTCGTTCTCGATTTGTTCCAAGGGCATGCGCATGCCGACCTGCACCCCTTCGCCCGTGGGTCCGAGACCGGCCCGGCCCAGCGGTTCTGGTAGATCCTGAAGTGCAACCGTGGGGCCGGCGGCGAAGATCACGGCGTGTTCGATCACGTTGCGGAGTTCGCGCAGATTGCCCGGCCAGGCGTAACGGTCGAACGCCGCTTGAACCTCGGGGCTAAAGCCGGTGAGGTGTTTGCCGCACTGGCCGCTGAAGAATTGCAGGCAGCCCGCGGCCATCTGTTTTAAGTCGTGCGGCCGTTCGCGCAACGGTGGCATGCGGATGGCGATCACGTTGAGCCGGTAGAACAGATCCTCGCGGAAAGTCCTTTCCCGGACCGCGGTTTCGAGATTCCGGTTGGTGGCTGCGATGACGCGCACGTTGGCGTAGCGCGTCTTGGATTCACCGACGCGTTCGTATTCCTTTTCCTGCAGCAACCGCAGCAGCTTGGGCTGAATTCCCAGCGGCAGTTCGCCAATCTCGTCGAGGAACAAGGTGCCGCCGTCGGCCACGGCTACTTTACCCCAGGCGTCGTTTACGGCGCCGGTGAAAGCGCCCTTGACCCGGCCAAACAGTTCGCTTTCCAACAACTCGCCGGACAGGCTGGGACAGCTGATCGTGACGAACGCCTTGTCCCGTTGCGGGCTGCGCTCGTGAATCGCGCGGGCCAGGACACTTTTGCCCGTGCCGCTTTCGCCAAGCAACAACACCGTGGCCGGTGACGCCGCGGCCGTGAAGGCCAGGTGAAACGCGCGGTCCATGGCCGGTTCGAGCGTTTCGACGCTTGTGGGCGGCGCGACGCTCGACAGCCGCGCTTCCAGATTCGCCACGCGGCCTTCGAGTTGGCGGGTCTTGCCGAGCTTGCGCAACACCTGGCGGATTTGCTCCGGCGTGAACGGCTTGGGCAGGTAATCCGCGGCGCCCCGGCGCATCGCCTCGACGGCGCTTTCAATCGAGGCGTAGGCGGTAAACACCACGACATCGAGACTGGTGTTGTTCCGCAACAATTCCGGCAGTAGGTCAAGGCCGTTGGTGTCGTCGAGTTTCAGATCGAGAAACGCCACGTCGAACTGGGCCTTGTCCACCTCGCCGAGCGCGGCCGGAGCGCTGGCGGCGCCCACGACCTCGTGCCCCAGGCCCTGCAACATGATGGACAACGTGCTCCGGATGCTGTCCTCGTCATCAATGATTAGAATTCGCATGAAATGTTCGCCCGCACTGCGGCTGCCGACGGAGAACCTATACCGTTTGTTCCCCGGCAACGCGAGCAGGTTTCCCGCCGTC